>JANNLM010000180.1:0-9983 GCA_031396825.1 Gammaproteobacteria bacterium
CCGCGCTGCGGGTCATCTGAGTGGAGGCGGGCTGAGTGGCGACGGGCGAAGATCGCAGCGCCGAAGTCGCCGCCGTCGACCTCGGCTCCAACAGCTTCCACCTGGTGGTGGCGCGCGAGCAGGGCGCCGAGCTGCAGGTGCTCGACCGCCTGCGCGAGCCGGTGCGCATCGCCGCCGGGCTCGACGCGGAAAAAAAGGAACTCGATGCCGGCGCGCAGGAGCGCGCGCTGGCCTGCCTCGAGCGCTTCGGCCAGCGCCTGGCCGGCATCCCGCGGCGGCGCGTGCGCGTGGTCGGCACCAACACGCTGCGCCGGCTGCGCAAGAGCCCGGAGTTCTTCAAGGCGGCGCAGAAGGCGCTGGGTCATCCGATCGAAGTGATTTCCGGCGTCGAGGAAGCGCGCCTGGTCTACGCCGGCGTAAGCCACGGCCTGGCCGGTCCGGCCCGGCGCCTGGTGGTGGACATCGGCGGCGGCAGCACCGAGCTGGTCATCGGCAAGGGCGCGGAAACGCGGCTGCTCGAGAGCGTCGCGCTGGGCTGCGTCACGCACACGCGGCGTTTCTTCGAGGACGGCGAGATCACCGAGAAGCGCTTCCGCAAGGCGCGCATCGCGGCGCGCGTCGAACTCGAGTTCCTCGAGGACCGCTACCGCAAGGCCGGCTGGGAGATCGCCATCGGCTCGTCCGGCACGGTGCGCGGCGCCTGGCGCGTGATGCGCGCGCGGGGCTGGGCGGAAGAGGAGATCACGCGCGACGGGCTCGAGAAGGCCGTCGACCTGCTGATCGAGACCGGCCACAGCGACAAGATCGACTACGCCGACCTGCGCGAAGACCGTCGCGCCGTGTTCGCCGGCGGCCTGGCCGTGCTGGCCGGGGTGTTCGACAGCCTCAAGGTCGAGCGCATGCTCACCTCCGAGAACGCGCTGCGCGAAGGCGTGCTGTACGACCTGGTCGGCCGCCTGACCGACCGCGACATCCGCAGCGACACCATCGGCGCGCTGGCGCAGCGCTACGGCGTTGACATCCCCCACGCCGCCGACGTCGAGGCCACCGCGCTCAAGTTGCTGGACGCCGTGCTCGACGACGACTGGAAGCTCGACAAGAAAGACTCGCGCCAGTTGCTGGGCTGGGCCGCGCGCCTGCACGAGTGCGGGCTGGCCGTGGCGCACGCCGGCTACCACAAGCACAGCGAGTACCTGCTGCGCCACGCCGACCTGCCAGGCTTTTCGCAGACCGAGCAGCGCCTGCTGGCGGCGCTGGTGCGGCTGCATCGAGGCAAGTTTTCCGAACTGGCGTGGACCGACCTGCCGGAGGAATGGGTGGAGCCGATCCAGCGCCTCGCGGTGCTGCTGCGCCTCGCCGTGCTGCTGCACCGCGCGCGCGTCGAGCGCGCCCGTCCGCGCATCCAGATGGCCGCGGGCAGGCGCAGCCTCGACCTGACGTTCCCGAAGGACTGGCTCGGCGAGCATCCGCTGACCGCGGCGGACCTCGAGCTCGAGGCCGATTACCTCAAGACGGTCGATTTCAAGCTGAAGTTCGAGTAGTCCGCCGCAGTTCGGTCAGCAGCTCCTCGCCCTTCCAGTCGCGCTTGCCGCCTCTCTCGGCCTCGAGCACCAGCGCCACCAGCCGGCCGTTGACCGGCGCATTGCGGCCGAGGGATTGCGCGAGGCGCACGACCTCGCCGTTGAGCCAGTCGATCTCGGTGGTGCGCCCGGCCTGCAGGTCTTCCCACATGGACGAGCGCGCCAGCGGATCGATCGCCAGCATCCGGCCGGCCAGCACGCGGAACACCGCGTCCGGCACGGACAGCAGCGTGGGGATCAGCCGCGGCGGCAGCTTGAGGCGCGCCGGCACGATGCCGGAGGCGTCGAGCAGCGCGAGCAGCTCGCGCTGCGCCAGCGCGATGCAGCGGCGGAACGCGCGCTGCGCCAGCTCTTCCTTGAGCGGCACGCCGGCCAGCGCGTTGATGGCGTTGTTGAGGTTGAGCAGCAGCTTGCTCCACAGCACCGCGCGCATGTCGCCATAGCGCCGCAGCGGCAGGCCGGCCGCTGCGAACGCCGCCAGGAACGGCTCGACCGCCGCGTGCTCCTGCACCGCGAGCCCGCCTTCCGAGCCGTGGTGGAAGGCGCCATTGCCGCGGTTGACCACGTTGAACTCGACCATGCCGGTCAGCACCGTGCGGCCGGGCAGTTGCGCGGCGAGCACCTCGGCGTTGTGCAAGCCGTTCTGGAAGCTGATCACGATCGCACCGGGCTTGAGCACGGCGGCGAGCTCGCGCCCGGCCTCCTCGGTGCCCGCGGATTTCACCGCGACCAGCACCAGGTCGGCGTCGCGCGCGGCGGCGGGCTGCGTCTCGAAACGGACCTTGGCCGCCGGCACGCGCAGGTCGGCGCCCTGCCAGTCGGTCAGGTGCAGGCCGTGCTGGCCGATCTCGGCGGCGAGGCGCGCGCGGCCCACGAACGTCACCGCGGCGCCGCTCGCGGCGAGCCGGCCGCCGACGTAGCAGCCGATGCTGCCTGCGCCGTAGACGCAGATCACGACAGCGCTTCTTCGAGCAACCTCTGCTGGATCCCTTCGGTCCCCGGCGCGTTGTCGGGACGCCGGTAGCTGCCGTCGGCCCGCAGCAGCCAGGTCTGCGCGGTGTCGTCGAGATAGCCGCCCAGCTCCGCGGTGATGCGCTCCTTGTACTTCTTGTCGAGGATCGGGAACGCCACCTCGACCCGCCGGAAGAAGTTGCGCTCCATCCAGTCGGCGCTGGACAGCCACACTTCGGGCTCGCCGCCGTTGCCGAAGTAGATCACGCGCGGGTGTTCGAGGAAGCGGCCCAGGATCGAGCGCACGCGGATGTTGTCGGAGATGCCGGGCACGCCGGGCTTGAGCGAGCAGGCGCCGCGCACGATGAGGTCGATCTCGACGCCGGCCTGCGAGGCGCGGTACAGCAGCTTGATGATCTCGGGCTCCACGATCGCGTTGAGCTTGGCGATGATGCGCCCCGGCTTGCCCTTCTCGGCCAGTTCGGTCTCGCGCTCGATCTTCTTGTGCAGCTCCTTGGCCAGCGTGAACGGCGACTGCAGCAGGTGCTTCATCTTGCTGACCTTGCCCAGCGAGGTCAGCTGCAGGAACACGCCGTGCACGTCCTTGCAGATGCCGGGATCGGCGGTGAACAGCCCGTAGTCGGTGTACAGGCGCGAGGTGCGCGGGTGGTAGTTGCCGGTGCCGAGGTGGGCGTACTGACGCAGCCCCGTCTCCTCGCGCCGCACGATCAGCATCATCTTGGCGTGCGTCTTGTGGCCGACCACGCCGTACACGACGTGCGCGCCGGCTTCCTGCAATTGCTCGGCCAGGTCGATGTTGGCTTCCTCGTCGAAGCGCGCGCGCAACTCGACCACGACCGTCACTTCCTTGCCGTTGCGGGCCGCTTCCATCAGCGCGTCCACGACGCCGGACTTGGTGCCGGTGCGGTACAGCGTCTGCTTGATGGCCAGCACGTTGGGGTCGCGGGCGGCGGCGCGCAGGAATTCGATCACCGGCACGAACGAATCGAACGGGTGGTGCACCAGCACGTCGCGTTCCTTCAGCGCCGCGAAGAAATCCACCGAGGGCTGGCCGATCTTCGGCAACCGCGGCGTGAACGCCGGGTACTTGAGCTCCGGGCGATCGACCAGGTCGGGGATGGCCAGCAGGCGGTTGAGGTTCACCGGGCCGTTGACCTTGTAGAGGTCATCCGGCTTGAGGTTCATCACGTCCATCAGGTACTGGCACATCTGCTCGGGGCAGTTGTCGGCGACCTCGAGCCGCACGGTCTGGCCCCACTGGCGCTGCGACAGCTCGCCTTCGAGCGCGACCAGCAGGTCCTCGGCTTCTTCTTCATCGACCAGCAGGTCGGAGTTGCGCGTCACGCGGAACTGGTAGCAGCCGGTGGCCTGCATGCCGAGGAACAGGTCGTTGACGTAGGCGTGCATCACGCTCGACAGGAACACGAAGTCGTGCGGGCCGCAGCCCGGCAGGTCGGCCGGCAGCCGGATCAGCCGCGGCAGCGCGCGCGGCGCCTGCACGATGGCGAAGCCGGTGTTGCGGCCGAAGGCGTCCTTGCCCGACAGCGAGACGATGAAGTTCAGCGACTTGTTGAGGATGCGCGGGAACGGGTGCGCCGGGTCGAGCCCCATCGGCGACAGCACCGGCGCCAGCTCGTTCTCGAAGTAGGTCCGCAGCCAGGCGTCCTGCTCTTTCGTCCACTTCGAGCGGCGCACGAAGCGGACCTTCTCCTTGGCCAGCGCCGGCACCAGCACGTTGTTGAACACGCGGTACTGGTCGTCCACCAGCGCGTGCGCGCGCTGGCTGATCGCGCTCATCAGGTCCGCCGGCAGCACGCCGTCGGGACCGGCCTGGGTCGAGCCGACGTTGAGCATCTGCTTGAGGCCGGCGACGCGGATCTCGAAGAACTCGTCGAGGTTGCTGCTCGAGATGCACAGGAACTTCAGGCGCTCCAGCAGCGGGATGGCCTCGTCCTTGGCCAGTTCGAGCACGCGCTTGTTGAACTCGAGCAGCGACAGTTCGCGGTTCAGGAACAGCTCCGCCGGCTGCGCGTCGGCCAGCGTGCGCAGCCCCTTCGCAGGTTTGGGGGCGTCAGCGGTGGAGAGCAGGTTCATGGGGCGTCCGGAAGGGCGGCTATTCTCACGCCTCCCATGTGACAACCGCCACCTCGCCGCGGGCGCCGGGCTGGAAATCCAGCAGGATCAGCGAGTTACCCGCGTTCAGGGAAATCCGTGAAAACCCCGTCGATGCCGGCCGCGCGAAACCGCGCGATGTCCTCGGGCTCGTTGACCGTGTAGACGTACACGCGCAGGCCGCGCGCGTGCGCGTCCTTGATCAGCGCCGCGTCGGCGAAGTCGCGATCCAGGCTCAGCACCTGCGCGCCGAGCTCGGTGCCGGCGGCGGCGAGGCCCAGCGGCACGCCGCACATGAGCACGCCGAGCGGGATCTCCGGCAGGCGCCGCTTGAACTCGCGCAGCTCCGGCAAGTGAAATGACGACACCAGGAACTGCCCGGGCTTCCAGCCTTTGGCGAGGTAGCCGCGCAGCGCGGTGGCGACTTCCGCCGCGGTGCCGTCGGCGGTCTTCAGCTCCACGTTCACGGCCACGCGCCGGTCGAGGCGGTCGAGCACCTCGTGCAGCAGCGGGATCTTCTGGCCGCCGCCGGCGTCGAGCTTGCGCAGCGCGTCGGCCGTGTGGTCCACCAGCCAGCCCTTGCCGTTGGTGCAGCGCTCGAGGCGCTGGTCGTGGAAGACCCACAGCTGGCCGGCGTGCCACTGCACGTCGAGCTCGATCCATTTGGCACGCAGCTGGAGCGCCTTGTCGAAGGCTGCCAGCGTGTTCTCGGGCGCATGTCCGCGCGCGCCGCGGTGGGCGATGACGGTGAAGGGCTTGCGCGCGCCCACGGCGCTCAGTTCTCGCCGACCTTGATGATCTTCATCTCGTTGGTGCCGCCGGGGCCGGTGAAGTCGCCCTTGGTCAGCAGCACGCGATCGCCGTTCTTCAGCAGGCCGCGCTTGACCAGCGCCATGACCGCTTCCTTGATCGGCGCCATGATCGACACCGGCGTGAAGTCGATCGGGAAGACGTTGCGCACCAGCCCCATGCGCCGGCGCGTGCGCTCGTGGCGCGTCATGGCGTAGATCGGGATGCGCGTGTCGGTGCGCGACATCAGCAGCGGCGTCGAGCCGGATTCGGTCAGCGCGATGATGGCGTTGGCGCGCATGTTGCGCGCGGTCCAGGCCGTCGCCATGGCGATGGCCTCGTCGGTGCGCTCGAAGTGGCCCTCCATGCGCACGCGCTCGGACGGCGGCGCGGCGCGCTCGGCGCCCTCGCACACCCGCGCCATGGTCTCGACCACCTGCACCGGGAACTTGCCGGTGGCGGTCTCGGCCGAGAGCATCACGGCGTCGGTGCCGTCCATCACGGCGTTCGCCACGTCGAGCACCTCGGCGCGCGTCGGGATCGGGCTGTTGATCATCGACTCCATCATCTGCGTCGCCGTGATCACCATGCGGTTCTGCTCGCGCGCCTGGTTGATGATCTTCTTCTGCCAGCCCGGCAGCTCGGCGTCGCCGATCTCCACGCCGAGGTCGCCGCGCGCCACCATCACGCCGTCCGAGGCGCCGATGATCTCGGCCAGTGCGGTCAGCGCCTCGGCGCGCTCGATCTTGGCGATCAGCGCCGCGTTGCCCTGGGCTTCCTTGACCAGCGCGCGCGCCTCGAGCATGTCGGCTGCCGAGCGCGGGAACGACACGGCGATGAAGTCCACGTCGAGCGCCACGGCCTCGCGCAGGTCGATCTTGTCCTTGAACGACAGCGCCGCCGCCGACAGGCCGCCGCCGAGGCGGTTGATGCCCTTGCGGTTGGACAGCAGGCCGCCGACCAGCACCGTGTTGTTGATGCGCGTGCCCTCGATCGAGTCGACCTTCATCGTGATCGCGCCGTCGTTGAGCAGCAGGGTGTCGCCCTGGGCCACGTCGCGCGGCAGGTCGGTGTAGGCGCAGCCCACCACCTCGGAATTGCCCTCGGCCTTCGGCCAGGCGGTGTCGAGCGCGAACTTCTGGCCTTCGACCAGCTCGACCGGACCGTCCTTGAAGCTCTCGACGCGGATCTTGGGGCCCTGCAGGTCGGCGAGGATGCCGATGTCACGGCCGAGCTCGGCGGCGACCTTGCGCACCATCTCGACGCGCTTGGCCTGGTCGTCGGCCGTGCCGTGCGAATAGTTCAGCCGCACCACGTCCACTATCGCCAGCACCTTCCTGAGCACCCGTTCCTTGTCGGTGGCGGGGCCAAGGGTGGCTACGATTTTTGTTCGGCGGTTCATGGTCTTGCGGGTTGTCCCGCGGCGTTAAGGCAGCGTTCAGCGGCCCGGCGCGAAGCTTATCAAACGAAACCTGCATTCTTTGCGGTCCGTCACATGATGGGCTGGTCATGTTGATGTAAAATAACCCCATATAACCAGAGGTTTAGCTATGCGTACTACTGCCATGATTTCCCTGCTTTTTGCCGTGCTCTGCCTGGCGACCCCGGGCGCGTTCGCGCAGTCCGAGGACGAAAAAATCCTCGAGCAGGACGCGCCGAAGGAAAACAAGCAGTCCAGGGCCGATGACGAGATGGACGACGAGGACCTCGACGAGCAGGTCTTCTACAGCGGCATGGGCGTCGGCCGCGTCGGCACCGAATACGTCAACCTCGGCGAGGCGATCAACCTCGAGGGCGTGATCGGCTTCCGCATCCCGACCGCGCCGTGGTTCGGTCTCGAGATCGACCTCGGCCAGACCATCATCCCGGGCGAGAACAAGCCGGTGGGCTCGGGCACGCCGATCTCGAACTGCAGCGGCTTGAACCAGAGCCTCGGCCTGTGCACGCCCGGCGGCAGCGACCCGGCCACGTTCGATCCGGACGACCTCGCGATGCAGTCGCTGGGCCTGTCGCTGGCCCTCAAGTCCACGGGCCGGTTCTACGTGACCGGCAAGTACGGCTACCGCTACATCCTGACGTCGATCGACGAGATCAACGACAACCGCAGCGGCAACGGCTTCGCCGCTGGCGTGGGCTACCGCTGGGGCCGCGGCCTGTCGGGCGTCGAGCTCGGCTACAAGCAGCTGGCCGAGGACGTGGAGTCGATAGGACTTACTTTCTTCGTTCGCACCTCCCGGCGCTGACGTATCCTGCTCCCCGTTGGCGGCTCCGGTGCCGCCGGTGGGGGACATCGTGAAGATCGGCACGCCGCTGTCGGCCGGCGCCACGCGCCTGTTGCTGCTGGGCTCGGGTGAGCTCGGCAAGGAAGTCGTCATCGAGGCGCAGCGCCTCGGGGTCGAGGTCATCGCCGTCGACCGCTACGCCGACGCGCCGGCCATGCAGGTCGCGCACCGCGCGCACGTCATCAACATGCTCGACGGCGATGCCATCCGCAAGATCGTGCAGAAGGAAAAACCGCACCTCATCGTCCCCGAGATCGAGGCGATCGACACCCACATGCTGGTCGAGCTCGAGAAGGAAAAGTGGAACGTGATCCCGAGCGCGCGCGCCGCGCGGCTGACCATGGACCGCGAGGGCATCCGCCGGCTCGCCGCCGAGGAGCTCAAGCTGCCCACCTCGCCATACCGCTTCGCCGCGACCGACCCCGAGTACCGCACCGCCGTGCGCGAACTCGGCATGCCGTGCGTGGTCAAGCCGGTGATGTCCAGTTCCGGCAAGGGCCAGAGCGTGGTGCGCAAGATCAGCGACATCCACAAGGCGTGGGAGTACGCCCAGGCCGGCGGCCGCGCCGGCGCCGGCAAGGTCATCGTCGAGGGCTTCGTGCCGTTCGACTACGAGATCACGCTGCTGACCGTGCGCCACGCCGGCCCCGGCGACGAGGTGGTGACGTCGTACTGCGAGCCGATCGGCCACCTGCAGGTCGACGGCGACTACCGCGAGTCGTGGCAGCCGCACCCGATGAAGCCGGAAGTGCTGAAGAAGGCGCAGATCTACGCGCGCCAGATCACCAAGGCGCTCGGCGGTACCGGCATCTTCGGGGTCGAGCTGTTCGTGAAGGGCGACGAGGTGATCTTCAGCGAGGTGTCGCCGCGGCCGCACGACACCGGCATGGTCACGCTGATCTCGCAGGACCTGTCGGAGATGGCGCTGCACGTGCGCGCCATCCTCGGCCTGCCGATCCCGCAGATCCGGCTCTACGGGCCGTCGGCGTCGTGCGCGCTGCTGATCGAGGGCGACCGGAAGGCGCCGGTGTTCGACATCGACGGCGCGCTGGCCGAGCCCGACACCGCGCTGCGCCTGTTCGGCAAGCCGGAGGTGGTGGGCAAGCGCCGCATGGGCGTGGCACTGGCGCTCGACAAGGACGTCGACTCGGCGCGGGCCAAGGCCAGGCGCGTCGCGGCGGCGGTCAAGATCACCTGACTGTGGGAGCGGCCCATGGCCGCGACTCTTACGGGCGCGACCCGAACACCCGTTTCAGCAGCTCCGTCGTCCGCGCCGCCGGATCCCGGCGGATCTTCAGCTCCTCGTCGGCCAGCGTGACGAACAGGCCGGCCAGCGCCCGGTCGGTCACGTAAGCGTCGAGGTCCTGCAGCTGGAAGCTCGAGGAGACTTTCGAGACCTTCGCCGCCAGGTCCTTGTACTTGCGCGTCGCGCCCACGCTCGCGGTCGCCTTGGTCACGATCGGCTTGAAGCGCGCGCTCAGCGCGGGCAGGGTCCGGCCGCGGAAGTATTCGGTGGCCGCGTTGTCCGGGCCGTTGAGGATCTGGCGCGCATCGGTCAGCGTCATGCTGCGGATCGCGGTGCCGAAGATCGCCGCCGCTTCCGGCGCGGCGGCCTCCGCCGCGCGGTTCAAGGAAAGGTGGAATTCATCCACGGTCCTGCCCTGGCCGAAGGTGCGCAGCGTCTTTTCGACCTTGCGCAGCTGCTCGGGCAGGGGAATGTTGATCGCGGCGTTGCGCCAGAAACCGTCCGCCACGCCGACGCGCTCGACCGCGCGCTCGGTGCCGACGGCGAGGGCCTCCTTCAGGCCCGCGGCGATGTCGGCCTCGCCCAGCGGCGCCCCGGTCATGCCGCCGACCTGGCCGAACACCTCGCCCAGTTCCGGCGGCAATCCGGCGCAGCCGGCGAGCAGTAGCGCCGCGGCTACCGCGATCAGCTTGTTTTTCATGGCATTTACCTCCGCTTCCAGTATACTTCGCGCCCTTTTCGCACCCCCCGCCGTCATTCCCGCGTAAGCGGGAATCCAGACTGGATGCCCGCCTCCGCGGGCATGACGGAACAAAGCCAATGATCCAGAACCTCCGCAACATCGCCATCATCGCCCACGTCGACCACGGCAAGACCACGCTGGTGGACAAGCTGCTGCGCCAGAGCCAGACGCTGGACAAGCGCGAGCACCTGGGCGAGCGGATCATGGATTCCAACGACCTCGAGCGCGAGCGCGGCATCACCATCCTGTCGAAGAACACC
>JANNLM010000181.1:0-7013 GCA_031396825.1 Gammaproteobacteria bacterium
TGCGCACCGGCGTGCGCGGCCTGGTGTTCGCCGGCGACGAGCTGCAGCTGCAGCACATGGAAATGATCTGCATGCGCGAGCTGACCACGCACCAGCACATCCGCGAGCTGCGCAGCATGCGCGTCAAGCTGGCCGACTACGAGGCGCGCCACGAGAAGCTGATGGCCGGCATGGGCGACGCCGTGCTGCGCATCGAGGAAGGCATCGTCACCGACGTCAACGCGGCCTTCGCCAAGCTGGTCGGCCAGACATCGCCCGACGCGCTGGTCGGCAGCCCGCTGCTCGACCTGATGGCGCCCGAAGGCGTGGCCCCGATCAAGACGTTCCTCAAGCAGCTCTCATCGGGCAAGGGCAAGCTCGAGCCGAAGCTGCCCATGGTGCTGGCGCACGCCGAAGGCGACCCGGTCAAGGTCACCGCCGACGTCACGGTCAGCGAGTCCGAGGGCGCGCGCATCCTCGAGCTGCTGATCCGCGCCGAGGGTGTGGCGCCGGTCGAGAAGGTGGTCGAGCGGGTGGTCGAGAAGGTCATCGAAAAGAAGGTGGAAGTGGCGGTGACGCCCCCGCCCGCCAGCTCCGACCGTCTCGAGCTGTTCAACATCCTCGAGCAGGCCATCAACGCCAACGTGCAGATGCATCGCGCGCTGGTGCTGGTCATGGTCGACAACTTCGGCGCCATCGAGCAGCGGCTCGGCTACCACGAGTCGGAACTCGCGCTGACCCAGCTCACCGAGCTGATGCGCCGCCGGCTGGGCCCGAAGGAGTCGGTGTTCCGCTTCTCCACCGCGTTGAATGCGCTGGTGCTGTCGCGGCCGAGCCCCAACGACTTCGCCACGCTCGGCGAGGTGCTGCGCAGCGACGTCGCCGCGCAGGTGTTCAAGACCGACAACTACGACACGCACCTGGCCGTGACCGTGGCGTGCTACCCGCTGGCGAAGAGCGACAAGGCCAGCAACGTGGTGGACTCCGCGGTGCGCGAAGTGCGCCAGCTGTCGCGCGACGGCGGCAACAAGGTCGTGACGATGGGCGCCGCGGCCGAGGCGGCGCAGGCCGCGGCGGTGGACCAGCGCAAGATCGAGCAGATCCGCAAGGCGCTGGCCGACAACCGCCTCAAGCTCGCCTACCAGTCGATCGCGAACCTCGAAGGCGGCGACACGCACCACTTCGACGTGCTGGCGCGCATGCTCGACGAAGCCGGACAGGAAGTGCCGGCCAAGGAATTCATCCCGGCCGCCGAAAAGCATGGCCTGATCGTCGCCATCGACCGCTGGGTCATCGCGCGCGCGCTGACCGTGCTGGCCAAGCGCGCCGGCGCGGCCGACACCTCGATGCTGTTCGTGCGCCTGTCGGAGCAGACCATCAAGGAAGGCGACGCGCTGTACAAGTGGCTGGCCGATCAGATCAAGCAGCGCCCGCTGAAGAAGGGCGAACTGGTGTTCACCATCCAGGAGGGCATCGTCGAGAACCACGTGTCGAAGGCCAAGGCCTTCGCCCAGGCGCTGCGCTCGCTGGGCGCCGACATCGCCATGGACCGCTTCGGCTCGACGCCGAACTCGGAGAAACTGCTCGACACGCTGGGCCCGGGTTACGTGCGCTTCGACTACGCGTTCACCAAGGACTTCAGCGACGAGAAGCTGCAGCGGCGCTTCGCCGACCTGATGGAGGTCGCCAAGAAGCGCTCGATCGCCACCATCGTCGGCCAGGTCGAGGACGCCAACGCGATGGCGCGCCTGTGGCAGCTCGGCGTGACCTACATCCAGGGCTTCCACGTGCAGGCGCCGGAAGCGGTGCTCCTCGCGACGGATGTGCGCTAGTCACCTCTCCCCGCGCAGCGGGGAGAGGTCGGCGCGCGCGTGCGCGCCGGGTGAGGGGCAGTCCTAGCGGACCGGCCCCTGCTGCAGCGCCGCGATTCTCTGCTCGATCGGCGGGTGCGTCGAGAACAGCTTGCCGATGCCGCCGTTGATGCCGAACGCGGTCATCTGCTTGGGCAGGGAGCTCTGGCCATAGGCCTGCGACAGCCGCTGCAGCGCGGCGACCATCTTCTGCCGGCCGGCCAGCTGCGCACCGCCGGCGTCGGCGCGGAATTCGCGCTGGCGCGAGAACCAGGCCACGATCATCATGGCCAGGACGCCGAACAGGATGTCGAGCACCATCACGGTCACGTAGTAGCCCATGCCGATGCCGCGCTCGTTCTTGAACACGACCTTGTCGATGACGTAGCCGATGACGCGCGCGGCGAAGATCACGAAGGTGTTCACCACGCCCTGGACCAGCGTCAGCGTGATCATGTCGCCGTTGGCGACGTGGCTGATCTCGTGGCCGAGCACGGCCTCGACCTCCTCCTGCTTCATGCTGTTGAGCAGGCCGGTGCTGACCGCGACCAGCGCCTTGTTGCGGTTGGCGCCGGTGGCAAAGGCATTGGGCTCCGGGGCTTCGAAGATGCCGACCTCCGGCATGCCGATGCCGGCCGCCTGGGCCTGACGCTGCACCGTGGCCAGCAGCCAGGACTCGGACGCACTGCGCGGCTGCTCGATGACCTGCACCCGCATCGACCATTTCGCCATCGGCTTGGAGATCAACAGCGAGATGAACGCGCCGCCCATGCCGAACACGGCGGCGAAGATCAGCAGCGCTTCGTAGTTGAGGCCCTGCTGGGTGACGTACTGGTTCACGCCCAGCAGCGAGGTCACCAGCATCAGCACGATGACCACGGCAAAGTTCGTGGCCAGGAACAGCATCACTCTTTTCATGGCGTCAGCTTCATCCCGGGTTGCGGTAGGGCATTAGTGGGGCTTTCGACCCCAAAATCAAGGGGCTGGTTCGGGCCTTTCCGCCTGCAGCACCGCCACCGTCCGGTAGCCCTGCGGCAGGTACAGGCCGCGGCTGGCGCGGCTGCCCACGTAGTGCTCGAGGTCCTTGCCCTTGAGCCCCATGGTGCGCTTGCCGCTGACGATCTGGAGCCCCGCCCCGGCCGGCACCACGCAGGCGTGCACGATGCGGTCCTCGCCGCGCACGTTGACCAGCTTGTTGCCCTTGCCCTTGGCCATCTCGGGCAGCTCGGATAGCGGGAACATCAGCATGCGGCCCTCGTGCGTGATAACCACCAGGCGGTCCTTCGACGGGTCGGCGCTGCGGCCCGCGTTGAAGGCCTTCGAGCCGTCCGGGACGCTGATGAAGGTCTTGCCGGCCTTGCGGTCGCTCGTCAGGTCGCCGAGCTTGGCGACGAAGCCATAGCCGGCTTCGCTGCCGACCACGTAGCGGTCCTCGGCGTCGCCGATCATCACCGACGCCACCTTGGCGCCGTCGCCGAGGTCGAGTTTGCTGGTGACCGGCTCGCCGTGGCCGCGCGCGCTCGGCAAGTCATTGGCCGCGAGCTGGTAGGCGCGGCCCTTGCTGTCGAGCAGCGCCAGGATCTGGTTGGTCTTGCCGCGCGCCGCGGCGAGGAACTCGTCGCCGGACTTGTATTCGAGCGTGGCCGCGTCGATGTCGTGGCCCTTGGCGGCGCGAATCCAGCCGGCCTTCGACAGCACCACGGTGACCGGCTCGGCCGGCACGATCTCGGTGACCTCGAGCGCCTGCGCGACGGGCTGGTGCTCGATCTTGCAGCGCCGGTCGTCGCCGTACATCTCGGCGTCTTCCTTGATCTCGTCGCCGATGAGCTTCTGCAGCTTGGCTTTCGACTTGAGCAGCTCCTCGATCTCGGCCCGCTCGGCGGCCAGCGCCTTCTGCTCGTTCTTGATCTTCATCTCCTCCAGTTTCTGGAGGTGGCGCAGCTTGGTGTCGAGGATGGTCTCGGCCTGGACGTCGGACAGCTTGAAGCGCTTGATCAGCACCGGCTTGGGTTCATCTTCGGTGCGGATGATCCTGATCACCTCGTCGAGGTTGAGGTACGCGAGCATCAGGCCGAGCAGGATGTGGATGCGGTCGGCCACCTGCTTGAGGCGATGCTCGAGCCGGCGCTTGACCGTCGCCTGCCGGTAGTCGAGCCACTCGAGCAGGATCTCCTTGAGGTTCATCACCTTCGGGCGGTGATCGAGGTTGATGACGTTGAGGTTCACGCGGTAGCTCTTCTCGAGCTCGGTGGTCGCGAACAGGTGCGCCATCAACGCCTCGCGGTCCACGCGGTTGCTCCGCGGCACGATCACCAGGCGCGTCGGGTTCTCGTGGTCGGACTCGTCGCGCAGGTCGGCGACCAGCGGCAGTTTCTTGTCGCGCATCTGCTGCGCGATCTGCTCGAGGATCCTGGCCGGCGAGGCCTGGTGCGGCAGCGCGGTAACGATGATGACCTTGGATTCGTCGCCCGGCTCCTCCTCCCACACCGCGCGGGCGCGGATCTGCCCGGTGCCGGACTCGTAGACCGCGCGCAGCTCGTCGGGGGAACTCACGATCTGGCAGCCGGACGGATAGTCCGGGCCCGGAATCATGTCGAGCAGCGTGCCGAGCCGCGCGTCGGGCGTCTTCAGCAGGTGGATGCAGGCCTTGGCCAGCTCGCGCAGGTTGTGCGGCGGGATGTCGGTGGCCATGCCCACGGCGATGCCGGTGGTGCCGTTGACCAGCACGTTGGGCAGGCGCGCCGGCAGCAGCTTGGGCTCGGTGTTGGTGCCGTCGTAGTTCGGCACCCAGTCGGCGGTGCCCTGGTCGAGTTCGTCCAGCAGCGTCTCGGCGTACGGCGCCAGCTTGGCCTCGGTGTAGCGCATCGCCGCGAACGATTTCGGATCGTCCGGCGCGCCCCAGTTGCCCTGCCCCGTGATCAGCGGATAGCGGTACGAGAACGGCTGCGCCATGGTGACCATGGCCTCGTAGCAGGCCGTGTCGCCGTGCGGATGGTATTTGCCGAGGACGTCGCCGACCGTGCGTGCGGATTTCTTCGGCTTGGACTGCGCCGACAGGCCCAGCTCGGACATCGCATAGATGATGCGCCGCTGCACCGGCTTGAGGCCGTCGGCCAGCGCCGGCAGCGCGCGGTCGAGCACGACGTACATCGAGTAGTCGAGGTAAGCCTTCTCGGCGAAGGTCTTGAGTGGAAGGCGTTCGCCTTCCGCGAGTGCTTTGCCCATTGCTTACACCTCGGCCTTGTCGCCCTTCTCTTCCAGCCATTCGCGCCGCTTGTGCGCGAGCTTCTTCATCAGCAGCATGTCCATCAGCTTCTCGGTGCCCTTGACGTCGTCCAGCGTCAGCCGCACCAGCCGGCGCGTGTCCGGCGCCATGGTGGTCTCGCGCAACTGCATCGGGTTCATCTCGCCCAGGCCCTTGAAGCGGGTGACGCTGACCTGGCCCTTGAGCTTCTCGGCCTTGATGCGGTCGAGCACGCCGTCGCGCTCCTTCTCGTCGAGCGCGTAGAACACCTGCTTGCCGCAATCGACGCGGAACAGCGGCGGCATGGCGACGAACACGTGGCCGTTCTCGACCAGCGGACGGAAGTGCCTGACGAACAGCGCGGCCAGCAAGGTCGCGATGTGCAGGCCGTCGTGGTCGGCGTCGGTCAGGATGCAGACCTTGCCGTAGCGCAGGCCGTCGAGCGAGGTGCTGCCGGCGTCCACGCCGACGGCGACCGAAATGTTGTGGATCTCCTCGGAGGCGACCGCCTCGGCCGCGTCCACTTCCCAGGTGTTCAGGATCTTGCCGCGCAGCGGCATGATCGCCTGGAAGTTGCGGTCGCGCGCCTGCTTGGCGCTGCCGCCGGCCGAGTCGCCCTCGACCAGGAACAGCTCGGTTCGCGCCGCGTCGTCCCACACGCAGTCGGCGAGCTTGCCGGGCAGCGCGGGGCCGGTCGTGTGTTTCTTGCGCTCGACCAGCTTGGCGCTCTTCATGCGCTTGGTGGCGTTGGCGATCACGTACTGCGCGATCTGCTCGCCGGCTTCGGGATGCTGGTTCAGCCACAGGCCGAAGGCGTCGTGCACCACGCCCTGCACGAAGGTCGCCGTATCGCGCGAGGCCAGGCGCTCCTTGGTCTGGCCGGCGAACTGCGGGTCCTGCATCTTGATCGACAGTACGTGCGCGCAGTTCAGCCAGGCGTCTTCCGGCGCGAGCTTCATGCCGCGCGGCAAGAGGTTCCTGAACTCGCAGAACTCGCGGATCGCCTCGGTCAGGCCGGTGCGCAGGCCGTTGACGTGCGTGCCGCCCTGGATGGTCGGGATCAAATTGACGTAGCTTTCGCCGATGACGTCGTCGCCTTCCGGCGCCCAGATCAGCGCCCACTCGGCGGTCTCGCGCTCGGATTCGAACTTGCCGGTGAACGGCTCGGGCGGCAGCAGCACTTTTTCGCCCTTCAGGCCCTCCATCAGGTACTCGATCAGGCCGTTTTCGTACTCCCAGGCGACCTTCTCCTTGGTCGCCTCGTCCTCGAGCGTGACTTTCAGGCCCGGGCACAGCACGGCCTTGGCGCGCAGGACTTGCTTCAAGTGCGACAGCAGGAACTTGGGCGAGTCGAAGTACTTGGTGTCGGGCCAGAAGCGCACGACCGTGCCGGAGCGCGACTTCGGCGCCGCGCCGACTTTCTTCAGCGGCCCGGTGCGATCGCCACCCTTGAAGGTCATCGCGTACTCGGTCGCGTCGCGGTACACCGTGACCTCGAGCTTGCTCGACAGCGCGTTGACCACCGACACGCCGACGCCGTGCAGGCCGCCGGCGAACTTGTAGGTCTTGTCGGAGAACTTCGCGCCGGAGTGCAGGCGCGTCAGGATCAGCTCGACGCCGGTGACCTTGTGCTCGGGATGCACGTCCACCGGCATGCCGCGGCCGTCGTCCTTGACCTGGCACGAGCCGTCGGCGAACACGATGACGTCCACCTGTTTGGCGTAGCCGGCCAGCGCCTCGTCGACGGCGTTGTGGACGACCTCCTGGGCGAGGTGGTTGGGGCGGCTGGTGTCGGTGTACATGCCCGGACGCCGGCGCACCGGATCCACCGATCTGCGAAAGCAGGGCGAACGCGTCGTCGCGCCGCCCCGTTTGTCCGGCGATCGCGAGCACCAGTTGCGATTGGGCCTCGGATTTCCATGTCGCGGGAGCATCGTTCG
>JANNLM010000189.1:0-2615 GCA_031396825.1 Gammaproteobacteria bacterium
GGCGCCTGCCCGCGGCCCGAGCGACCTATGGGCGCAAGCCCATCGGGAGCGAGGGTCGCGGGCAGGCGCCGGGGCTAGGCGCCGTCTTTCGGAGACTCGACCCCGAGCCGCTGGTGCATCACCGGGCTGGTGGTCGTGTACTGCAGGTGGATCTTCTCGTTCGGGAACAGGCGGTGCTTGATGGCGAAGGCCGCCAGCGCTGCCTCGTGGAAGCCCGACAGGATCAGCTTCTTCTTGCCCGGGTAGGAGTTGATGTCGCCGACCGCGTAGATGCCGGGCGTCGAGGTCTCGAACTTCTCGGTGTCGACGATGATCTGGTGCTTGTTGAGGTTCAGGCCCCAGTCGGCGATCGGGCCGAGCTTGGGCGACAGGCCGTAGAACGCCAGGATGTGGTCGCACGGCACCGTCACGGCCCCGGCGTTGACGGTCTTGACCCGCAGGCCCGTGATGCGGCGGTCGTCGTGGTCGTAGGCGTGCACGTGACCGGCCAGGATCTTCAGCTTGCCGGCCGCCTCGAGCGCGCGGGCCTTGCCGACCGAGGCATCCGCCGCGCGGAACTTGTCGGAGCGGTGGATCAGCGTCATCGACGCGGCCTTGTCGGCCAGCGCCAGCGTCCAGTCCAGCGCCGAGTCGCCACCGCCGAGCACGACCAGGTGCTTGCCGTGGTGCTGCGCCGGCTCTTTCACGCGGTAGAACAGCTGCGTGTCCTCGTATTTCTCGACGCCGTCGAGCTTGAGCAACACCGGCTGGAAGGCGCCGACGCCGCCCGCGATGATCACGCTGCGGGTGTGGAACTCGGTGCCGGCCGTGGTCTTCACGCGGAAGACCTGCCCGTCCAGCGGCGCGACCTCGGCCACCTGCTGGCCGAGGTGGAAGGTCGGGTGGAAGGGCGCGATCTGCTTCATCAGGTTGTCGACCAGTTCCTGCGCGCCAATCACCGGGTAAGCCGGGATGTCGTAAATCGGCTTGTCCGGGTACAGCTCGGTGCACTGCCCGCCAGCCTTGGGCAGCGCGTCGATCACGTGCGCCTTGAGGTCGAGCAAGCCGAGCTCGAACACCTGGAACAGCCCGCAGGGGCCGGCGCCGATGATGACGCAGTCCGTCTGGATTGCCATGTGAGTTTGCCGTGAGGGGGCTGGTGACCCGCCAAAAGGGGCGCTGACTTTAAGCTAAAAGGACTGCCGCCGCAGGTTCTTCTCCTGCATGACCACGACCGTCATTTCCTCCACCGACTTGTCCGCCGAGTTGACCACCGGGATCTGGTGGCGGGCGAACAACTGCTCGGCCTGGCGCAGCTCCCAGGCGCACTGCTCGAGCGAGGCGTAGCGGCTGCCCGGCCGGCGCTCGCTGCGCACCCGGTGCAGCCGGTCCGGCACGCTGGTCAGCCCGTAGAGCTTGGGCTGGAACTTCAGCAACAGCTCCGGCAGCCGCGCCTGCTCGAGGTCCTCGTCGGTCAGCGGGTAATTGGCCGCGTAGAGGCCGTGCTGCAGGGCCATGTACAGGCAGGTCGGGGTCTTGCCGCAGCGCGAGGGCCCGACCAGCACCACGTCGGAACGCTCGTAGTCCTTCTGCGTCAGGCCGTCGTCGTGCGCCATGGCGAAATTGATGGCGTCGATGCGCGCGTGGTAGCGCTCGGCGTCGGCCACGCCGTGCACGCGGCCGACCGTCGGCGTCGAGGTCTGGTTCAGCTCCCGCTCGAGGTCCGGGATGTGGCTGTCGAACAGGTCGAGGAACGAGCCCGGCGCCGTGCGCAGGATGGCGCGGATCTCGTCGTTCACGGTGGTGCTGAAGATCAGCGGCCGCTCCAGCTCACGCCCGGCCGCCTCGGCGATGAGCCCGACCGCATGCTCCGCGCGCTCGCGGCTGTTGATGAACGGCAGCGTGGTGCGGTGGAAGTCGATGCCGTCGAACTGGGTCAGCAGCGTGTTGCCGAGGGCCTCGGCCGTGATGCCGGTGCGGTCGGAAACGAAGAAGACCATCCGTTGTCGGGCCATGGCGGTTCATGGAGAATGCCACATGCGCGTGAGGGACCCCGTGGGCGAACCAAACATCTTCGGGTTCGAGGACCTGTCGATGCGCGACGTCGAGCGCGTCGGCGGCAAGAATGCCTCGCTCGGAGAGATGATCCGCAACCTCGCCGGCGCCGGCGTGCAGGTGCCGGGCGGCTTCGCCACCAGCGCCGACGCCTACCGTGAGTTCCTCTCGCACGAGGGCCTCGACGGCCGCATCCACGGCTGGCTCAAGGCGCTGGACGTGGACGACACCCGCGCCTTGGCCGAGACCGGCAAGCGCATCCGCGCGGCGCTGCTCGAGGCCCCCTTCCCGGCGGCCCTGGAACGCGACATCCGCAGCGCCTACGACCAGCTGCTCAACGGCAGCGGCGCGGCGCTGTCGGTGGCGGTGCGCTCGTCGGCCACCGCAGAGGACCTGCCCGACGCGTCGTTCGCCGGCCAGCAGGAGACCTTCCTCAACGTCTCCGGCATCGAGGCCGTGCTGACGCGCATCCGCGAGGTGTTCGCCTCGCTGTTCAACGACCGCGCCATCGCCTACCGCGTGCACCACGGCTTCGACCACGCGCAGGTGGCGCTGTCAGCCGGCATCCAGCGCATGGTGCG
>JANNLM010000250.1:0-11641 GCA_031396825.1 Gammaproteobacteria bacterium
CAGGTACGGCCCGGCCGCGCAGAAGCCGACGTGGCCGCCGCGCTCGCACAGCTCGAGCGTCATGCTGGGCGGTAGTTGCGCAGGCTCCGGCAGGACGGCCGGCGTCATGAACGGATCGTCCGCGGCCTGGATGGCGAGCACCGGCACTGCGATGCTGTGCAGGCGCCGGCCGCTGGAGGCGCGCTCGTAGTAGTCCTCGGCGTCGCGGAAGCCGTTCAGGACCGCGGTCGCAGCGTTGTCGAAATCGAAGAAGTCCTTGGCACGCGCGACTTTCTCGAGGTCAATGGGCAGCGGCACCTTGGCATGCTTGCGCAACAGCATCTGCTGCAGCTCGCCCAGCAGGTGACGCTGATACAGCCGCGAAAAGCCGGTGCGCAGCCGTTCGACGCAGGGCTTGAGCAGGAAAGGGACGCTGACCGCCACCGCCGCGGTCAGCGGCGTGCGCGCGCCTTCCTCGCCGAGGTAATTCAGCAGCACGTTGCCGCCGAGCGACCAGCCGACCGCGAACAGCCGGGTTTCAGGCTCGCGCACGCGCAGCATCGCGAGCAGCTCGCGCAGGTCCTGGGTGTCGCCGTGGTGGTAGTGGCGCGGCAGGCGGTTGGGCTCGGGTCCGGCGCCGCGGAATTGCAGGATCACGACGCGCCAGCCGCGCGCCAGCAGCCGGCGGGCGAGCCCGCGCGCGTACTTCGCCTCGAACCCGCTGGTCAGGCCGTGCAGCAATACCGTTAGCGGTGCCGGCTTCCCTTGTAGGACCGGCCCTTGTGGGAGGGGCCCATGGCCCCGACTCTGTTGACACCAGCCCAGGTCCACGAAATCCCCGTCCGGCAGCTCCCGGCGTTCGATGCGAAGGTCCAGTTGCGGCGTCGGCCGCAGCAGCGGCAGCAGGGTCTGGACGTGCGCGTTGCGGAACAACGGGTGCGGCACGAACGCGCCGGGGATGACGCGGCCGTGCAGCCGCTGGTTTACCGGGTCGGGCGCTCGCATGGCTGGTATTGGACAACATCTTGCCTCTCCCCGTTTACGGGGAGAGGCCGGCGCGTAGCGCCGGGTGAGGGGCCGCTAGGGTGAGGGGCTCTTGGTGAACTCGGTGATGAACGCGAGCCGGTCCGCCACCTCGTCGATCAGCTTGCCCGTGGGCTTGCCCGCGCCATGGCCGGACTTCACGTCGATGCGGATCAGCACCGGCTTGTCGCCGGCCTGGGCCGCCTGCAGCGCGGCGATGTACTTGAACGAGTGCCCCGGCACCACGCGGTCGTCGTGGTCGGCGGTCGTGACCATCACCGCCGGGTACTGGGTGCCCGGCTTGATGTTGTGCAGCGGCGAGTACTTCGAGAGATACCCGAAGCCCTTCTTGTCGTCCGAGGAGCCGTAGTCGTCCACCCAGGCGTAGCCGATGGTGAATTTGTGGAAGCGCAGCATGTCCATCACGCCGACATCGGCCACGCCGGCGGCGAACAGGTCCGGCCGCTGGTTGACCACCGCGCCGACCAGCAGGCCGCCGTTGCTGCGGCCATGCACGGCGAGCTGCCCGCGCGTGGTGTAGCCCTGCTTGATCAGGTACTCGCCGGCGGCGATGAAGTCGTCGAACACGTTCTGCTTGCGTTCCTTGGTGCCGGCCTTGTGCCAGGCCTGGCCGTACTCGCCGCCGCCGCGCAGGTTGGCCACCGCGTACAGGCCGCCCTGTTCCATCCACGCCAGCGCCGGGATCGACAGCTCGGTGCGGCCGAAGCCCGGCACCTGCGCGTAGTCGAAGCCGCCGTAGCCGTAGAGCAGCGTCGGCCGCGGGCCTTTCTTCCTGGCGAAGCCTTTCTTGTAGCTGACGAACATCGGCACGCGCGTGCCGTCCTTGCTGCGGAAGAACACCTGCTCGGTGGTGTAGTCGTCCGGGTGGAAGGCGAGCTTGACCTGCATGATCGGCTCGCACTTGCCGCTGGCCAGGTCGCAGCGCTGGTTCTGCGGCGGATGCGAGTAGTCGGTGTAGCTGTAGAAGAACTCGTTGCTGTCGGCGGCGCCCGAGACGAACAGCCCCTCGGCCGGCGTGTTGGTGACCGAGCCCAGTCCCGGCATCGCGATATCCGGCAGCGGCTTGCCGTTGAGCGCGTAGCGGTGCAGGCGGTGGCTGGCGTCCTTCATCGCCAGCACCACGAACTGCTTGCCGGCGACGAACGCGTTCTCGATCGGCTCGTCGGTCTCGGCCACCACCGGCACCCAGTGCTTGAGGTCCGGCGCGCGCAGGTCTACCGCGACGATGCGCTTCTTCGGCGCCTTGTGCGTGGTCAGCAGGTACACGATCGAATCTTCGTTGCCGATCGGGTCGAGTTGCCATTCGATGCGGTCCACCAGCGCGACGATCCTGGCGTCGACCTTGGGATCCATCGGGTCGCCGAGGTAGGCGTAGTGCAGGGCGTTGCGGTTGTCGGTGCCCGAGCCGGTGGTGATGAACACGAAGCTGCCGTCGTCGCTGACTTCCGCGCCGAAGCCCCACTTGGGCTGGTCGGGGCGCTCGTAGATGAGTGGGTCGGCCGATTGCTCGGTGCCGAGCCGGTGGTAGTACAGCTTGTTGAAGGCGAGGTCGTCGAAGGTCTGGTCCTTGCCCTTGGCGTCCTTCGGCGGGTCGGGATAGCGCGAGTAGAAGAAGCCCTTGCCGTCGCGGGTCCAGGCGATGCCGGAGAACTTGATGCGCACCAGCTTGTCCTCCAGCGGCTTGCCGGTGGCGACGTCGAGCACGCGGAATTCGTTCCAGTCGGAACCGGCGGCGGCCAGGCCGTAGGCCATGTGCCTGCCGTCCGGCGCCACTTCCCACTGCGTCAGCGCGACCGTGCCGTCACTCGACAGCGTGTTGGGGTCGAGCAGCACACGCGGCGCCGAAGCGCCCTTGTCCTGCACGTACAGCACCGACTGGTTCTGCAGGCCGTTGTTGCGCGTGTAGAACAGCGCGCCGGCCTTGCGGTACGGCACGCCGTAGCGCTCGTAGCTCCACAGCTCGGTCAGGCGCTTGTGGAAGGTGGCGCGCGCCGGTAGCGCGGCGAGCAGCGGCTGGGTGAACTTGACCTGCGCCTTGACCCACGCCTCGGTCGCCTTCGAGTCGGTGTCCTCGAGCCAGCGGTAGGGATCGGCGACCTTGGTGCCGAAATAGTCGTCCACCACCTCGCCGCGGGCGGTTTCGGGGTACTTCAGCGCGCCGGCGGCAGCCGGGAACAGCGCTGCGCAGGCCAGGGAAGCGAGCAAAAGCCTCATGCGAATTTCCGGGAGAGAACGCGGACGGCAAGATTAACCCAGCCGCCGGGGGACCCGACAGGCAATTTTTACGGCTTGCTGATGGCGCCGCTTTGAGGCATCTTGCCGGAAATGCCTTGTAAATCCGCAGGGTAGCGGGGGGTTCCGGTTTGAAGGGTGCGATTCGCACAGCGCTGCGCCGTGTATTGGCCGGCTTTGCGCTGTCTCTCGTCGTGGCCAGCCCCGCGCTGGCGCAGGACGAACCGCTGGAACTGCCGAGCTGGTACATCGGCCCGTTCCTCGGTTACGCGATCCCCGACGCCGATCGCAACGCGAAAAGTGGCCTGAACCTGCAACTCGTCGCCGGCAAGGTGCTGGCCGAGTCGGTCGCGATCGAAGCGGTGATTTTCTCCAACCAGTTCGGCGCCGACGGCGCTGCCAGCGCGGATGCCGACCTGCTCGGCGCCGGCGTCGATCTCGCGCTCGGCACGCCGGACCTGGGTTACCCGGTGTTTTCGCTCGGCGCGGGCGCGGTGCAGCACGACGTCGGCGGCGAATCCAAGACCGAGACCTTCGGTAACCTCGCGCTCGGCTACTACCTGCCGTTCACCCTCAGCGGCGAGCTGTGGCGCGTCGAGGCGCGTTATCACGCCATCCTCACCGGCCACCCGGCCATGCCCACCGAGGACATGGTCGAGGACGTGCGCCTCTCCCTGGGCGTGCTGTTCGCCTTCGGCCGCGAGCAACCGCCGCCGGCTCCGATCCGCGAAAACCCGCCTGAGTTCGTGCCGCAGCCCGAGCCTGTGCCGTCGGAGCCGGTTGCGCCGGCCTTTCTGGACGAGGACAGCGACGGCGTCGCGGACGCCGACGATCGCTGCCCGAGCACCATCGCCAACGCCAGGGTCGATGCCAAGGGCTGCGTGCTCCCCGAGGAGCTGGTGCTGGGCCAGGTGGACTTCGGCTCGAACTCGGCCAGCATGACCGCCGACGGCTACGCGCTGTTGCGCTCGGTCGCCGCCGCCATGAAGGCCAGCCCGGAGATGAAGCTGGAAATCGGCGGCCACGCCGACGCCAGCGGCGACAGGCTGGCGAACCTGCGGCTGTCCACCGCGCGCGCCCGCGCGGCGCACGACTTCATCGTCTCGCTCGGCATCGACCAGCGCCGCATGACCGTCAAGGGCTACGGGCACAGCCAGCCGCTCAACGACAACTCCACGCTGGAACTGCGCGCCCACAATCGGCGCGTGCAGTTCCGCCGCCTCGACACGCCATGACCGCACGCCTGCTGCTTGCCCTCGTCGTCGCCGCCGCCCCGGTGGCGGCCGGCGCTGCCGACGACCTGCAGAACGTGCACTTCGGCTCGAGCTCGGCGAGCCTGACCTCCAGGGGCTACGAGCGGCTGCGCGCGGTGGCGGCCGCGATGCAGGCCGATCCTGCAATGAAGCTCGAGGTCGGCGGTTACGCCGACGCCAGCGGCGATGCGCAGTCGAACCTCACGCTGTCCGGCGAGCGCGCCCGCGCGGCGCACGATTTCATCGTCTCGCTCGGCATCGACCATCGCCGCATGACGGTCAAGGGCTACGGCGACAGCCAGCCGCTCAACGACAACTCCACCCTGGAGTTGCGCTCGTACAATCGGCGCGTGCAGTTCCGCCGCCTCGACTAAAGGGGCCCTCGCCATGCTCGCACCGCTGATGCTTGCGCTGGTTGCCGTCGCCGCACCCGCCGCGCCGATCTGCACCACCGTGCTGCCGGGTGAGGGCGAGCGCCACGCCGGCCAGGATTTCGACGGCGACGCCATTCCCGATTCCGAGGACTGGTGCGCGCTCACGCCTGAGGGAGCGCGCGCCGGTCCCAACGGCTGCGCCGACTGGGAGATCCCGGTCACCTGCGAGCGCGCGCCGCAGCCGATCCCGCCGCCGCCGCCGCCCAAGGTCGACACCGACCGTGACGGCGTCTTCGATTCCGCCGACCAGTGCGCCGATACGCCGCGCGGCATGACCGTGGACGAGAAGGGGTGTGTGGTGATCGAGAAGGTCGTGCTGTCCGGCGTGAACTTCGCCCTGGGCTCCGCCACGCTGGTGCCGCAGGCCTCGGCCACGCTGCGCACGGTGGCGCAGGCGATGAAGGCAAGCCCGGCGGTGGAAGTCGAGGTTGGCGGCCATACCGATTCGATCGGGCCGGCCGACAAGAACCAGCGCCTGTCCGAGCGCCGTGCCAGCGCGGTCAGGCAGTTCCTGGTGGGCGAGGGCGTGGACGCCGCGCGCATCACCGCCAAGGGCTACGGCGAGTCCGAGCCGGTGGACTCCAACGAAACCACCCCCGGCCGCGCCAACAACCGCCGCGTCGCCTTCAAGCTCATCAAGCAGTGATTTTGTTCACCTCTCCCCGTTTACGGGGAGAGGTCGGCGCGAAGCGCCGGGTGAGGGGCTCTGCCGCAACTCGCTCAGAATCACCTCCAGCACCGCCTCCGTCTCCCTCAACGCCTCGTCATTCCAGAACCTCAGCACACGGAATCGCCGCGCCTCGAGGAGCCGCGTGCGCAACTCATCGTGATCGATCTGCTCAGCGTGTTGCCCACCATCCAGCTCGACGATGAGCTTGCGCTCGAGGCAAGCAAAGTCGACGACGTAAGAGCCAATGGCGAACTGGCGCCGGAACTTGAACCCTTCGAGGCGACGGCCGCGCAGCCGGTACCACAGCTGCCGCTCGGCGTCGGTTGAGTCGGATCGAAGTCTCCTTGCAGTCCCCGTGAACGGGGATCTTTTTGTTCTCACTGCCCCTCACCCTAACCCTCTCCCCATGCGAGAAGACGCATGGGGAGAGGGGATACAAGCACGCCAGTAGGCGTCTGTACATTCCTTGTCCCCTCTCCCCGCTTGCGGGGAGCCAGCGATCTGTCACCTCTCCCTATTTACGGGGAGAGGTCGGCGCGAAGCGCCGGGTGAGGGGCTGACTACTTCAGCAGCACATCCCCCGACTCCGCCAGTTTTTCCTTGGCGTGCGCATAGCCGCGCTCGACGATCTCGTCCATGCGCTTCCACGCGAACATGCCGATGCCCAGCACCGGCATGCGCAGGTAGAGGTTGGCGTTGGCCGCGCGCAGGCGCGTGCCGCTCTCGCTGGTCATGGTCGCGGTGCGGAACAGGATGTCGCGCAGGCTTGGCGGCTCGCCCGGGCCGGTCCAGTTCAGCAGCCCCTCCGGGTCCGGGCCCTCGATGCCCGGCGCGCGGATGTCGCCCTCGGTCGAGACGTTCGAGGCGATGATCGGCCCGCGCTCCATGTTCTGCATGATGTCGGTCGGCAGCGAGTTGGCCACCGCGCCGTCGGCCAGCAACTCGCCCTTGTAGACCACCGGCGGCGCGATGCCCGGCACCGCCATGCTCGCCGCGATCCACATCTCCAGCGGGCCGTGGTCGAACACCGAGGCGCTGCCGCGCGTGAGGTTGGTCGCCACGCAGAACCACGGCATGCGCAGGTGCTCGACCAGCTGCTCGCCGAAGATGTCGCGCAGCCGCCGCAGGAACTTGCGGCCCCTGATCAGCGCGATGCGCGGGAACATGTAGTCGTTGAGGTAGTTGCGCGTGACGAAGGTGTCGCGCAGCACCGGGATGATCTCGTGGCTGGTGTAGCCGCAGGCCACCAGCGCCGAGATCAGCGCGCCCATGCTCGAGCCGCCGGCCAGGTCGATGGTCAGGCCGCGCTCCTCCATCGCGCGCAGCAGGCCGAGGTGGGCGAAGCCGCGCGCGCCGCCGCCGCCGAGCACCAGGCCGATGGCGCGGCCGGTGAGCTGGCGCGCGATGGCGGCGAGGTCGGTGGCGTTGCCGGGCCGCAGGAAGTAGTGCGAGCGCGCGCCGGCGTGCAGGCGCCAGGCCATGACGTCGCCGCCGGGCGCGCCGGGCGGGCGCAGCACCACCACCTCGATCGTGGCGAAGATGCCCGAGCGCTGCAGCGCGTCGAGCATCGGCGTGGTGCACGGCGTCTCGTCGGCGCGCAGCACCACCAGCACGCGGTCGGCCTGGCGCACGCAGCGCGCCGACCAGGCGCCGGGCTCGGCGCCGGCGGTGTAGACCAGGTAGCGGAAGTTGCGCTCGAGCTGGTTGAGCCACTCGGCCACGCGGTCGTTGCCGGCGTTGTCGGTCAGCGGCGTGGACGACATCGCCTCGCCGAGCTCGCCGTCCACCACGGCGGCGTCCACCACGCGGCAGGTGTCCATTTTCTCGAGCTGGTCGTGCAGCGCGCGCGCCACGGCTGCCGCGTCCACGCCGGGCGAGCCGGGGATCACGGCGAAGTTGCGCGCGCTGCGCGCGGTGGCGAGCTTCTGCTCGCGCTGGTTCTGGCGCAGGCGCGTGATCAGCACGCGCGTGATCGCCACCAGCGCCAGCGGGTTGGCGATCAGGAATTCCATCAGCTGGTCCTTGCGGATCTGGATCAGCTGCGAGTCGCGGATCGCCTCGAGCGTCGCGGTGCGCTTCTCACCCGACAGCAGGCCGACTTCGCCGATCGGCTCCAGCGCGCTGACCAGGCCGGCGAGGCGGTCCTTGATGACCACGCGCAGCCGGCCGGTGGCCACGATGTAAAGGTGCTCGGCGCTATCGCCTTCGGTGAACAGGCGCTCGCCGCTGCGCAGTGACAGCGGCGAGGCGATGGCGGCCAGCGCGTCGATCGAGGACGCGGGCAGGTTCGCGAACAGCGCGCTTTCGGCGAGGACAGAACGCAGCTCCACGCGGCCCCCCGGTCGCTACGGCCGCAAAGAGCGGCCTTGCTGCGATATTAGCGCAGGGACTCCATCACTCGCGCTTCCAGCACCGGCAACGGCATGGCGCCGTTGACCAGCACGACGTTGTGGAACTTGCGCAGGTCGAACGCCGGGCCGAGCTTCTGGCGGGACTTCTCGCGGAGCTCGAGGATCTTCAGCATGCCGGTCTTGTAGGCCAGGGCCTGGCCGGGCGCGACCAGGTAGCGCTCGATTTCCGCCACCACGTCGACTTCCGGCTGGCCGGTTTTGCCCAGCATGTATTCGATCGCCTGCTCGCGGCTCCAGCGTTTGGCGTGCATGCCGGTGTCCACCACCAGGCGCACCGCGCGCAGCATCTCGTCCTGCAGGCGGCCGAGGTTGTCCATCGGGTCATTCTGGAAGCCGAGCTCCCAGGCCAGGCGCTCGGCGTACAGCGCCCAGCCTTCGGCGTAGGCCGTGAACAGCCCGAGTCGGCGGAAGGTCGGCACGCCCTTGAGCTCGAGCGCGATCGCGATCTGGAAGTGATGGCCCGGCACCGCTTCGTGGTACGACAGCGTGCGCATGGACCACTTGTAGATGGCGTTGACGTCGCGCAGGTTGGCGAAGAACTTGCCCGGCCGCGACCCGTCCATCGGCGGCTGCTGGTAATACGCGCCCGCCGTGCTCTTCTCCATGAACGGCGGCACGCGCTCGACCTTCACCCCGACCTTGGGCTTCAGGTCGAACGCGGAGTCGAGCCCGGCGCTGATCTCGTCGATGATCTTCTGGTAGTCGGCCAGGATCTGCGCGCGCCCTTCGTCGTTGTCCGGGTACAGGTATTTCGGATCCTTCGACAGCTGGGTCAGCCGCTCGCCGATGGAGCCGACCTTCGGTACGCCCTTGTCCTTCAGGATCGCCTCCATCTCGCCTTCGATGCGCGTCACCTCGGCGAGGCCGAGCTCGTGCAGTTGCTCGGGCGTGTAGTCGGTCGTCGTGTGGTTCTTCACGCACCAGGCGTAGTACGCCTCGCCGTCCGGCAGGGCCCAGACGCCGTTGTTGGCCGTGGCCTTGGCCTGCAACGCCTCGAAATACGCGATCAGGTCGCGGTACGCCGGCAGCACGGAGCCGGTGATGGCCTGCTCCGCGCTGGCGAGGATCTGGTCGCGCCCGGCCTGCGGCACGGACTCGAGCTTGGCCAGCTCGTCGCGCAAGTGGGTGTACAGCACCTGCTCGGTCGGCGCCGGGGCGGCGAAGCCGCGCATCTGGTCGAGCACCTTGGTCACCGTGAACTTGGGCGGGATGACGCCCAGCGACTCGCGCAGCTTGAGCCCCTCGAGCACCTGGTCGAACTTCCACTTGAACTTGCCGAGCCGCGCCACGTAGTCGCGCGCCGTCTCGGCGTCGTTGATCTGGTGCGTGTTGATCATGAAGTCCGGCAACTGGCTCTGGATGCCGAACAGCTGGTTGAGCGGGTAGTCGTGGAACATCCAGCGCTCGCCGTCGGCCTGGTTCTGCAGGAACCAGTCGAGCACGTCGTAGGAGATCCTGCGCTGCTCGCTGAGCGAGGCGCGGTCGTATTTGTGCAGGTCGGCGAGGCTGTCGCGCAGCTGCGCGGCCAGTTCCTTCTGGCGCGCGACCGAGACGTCGGACAGGTCGTCGTTGTACCAGTCCATGCTGCTCGGCAGGATGCGCAGGTACGACAGCGTCTCCGGGTCGTCGATCACGGCCTTCAGGAAGGCTTTCTCGAAGAAGACGTCGATCAGGAAAGGCTTGAAGTACCAGACCTGCACGACCGCGAGAGCCGCCAGCAGCACGGCGGCGCCGAGCAGGCCGCCGAGGACTTTGAGCACTTTTTTCATGACCGCTCCCGCTTATCAGTTCCCCAGCACCCGTCGTTCGAGCACCGGCAGCGGCATCGGCCCGGCGGCCAGCACGAGGTTGTGGAATTCCTTCAGGTCGAACTTGTCGCCCTGCTTCTGCTTCACCTTTTCGCGCAGCTCCAGGATCTTGAGCATGCCGGTCTTGTAGGCCAGCGCCTGGCCCGGGTTGACCAGGTAGCGCTCGATCTCGCCGACCACGTCGCCTTCCGGCTGGCCGGTCTTGGCCAGCATGTACTCGATGGCCTGTTCGCGCGTCCACTTCCTGGCGTGCATGCCGGTATCCACCACCAGGCGCACGGCGCGGAACATCTCGGCCTGCAGCCGGCCGAGGTTGTCGAGCGGGTTGTTCTGGAAGCCGAGCTCCCAGGCCAGCTGCTCGGAGTACAGCGCCCAGCCTTCCGAGTAGACCGTGAACAGCGACTGCTTGCGGAACTGCGGCACGCCCTTGAGGCCCTGCGCGGTGGCGATCTGGAAGTGATGGCCCGGGATGGCTTCGTGGTAGGCCAGCGTGCGCATGCCCCATTTGTAGAGCTCGCCCATGTCGCGCATGTTGATGTAGAAGATCGCGTTGCGGGACTTGTCCATCGGCGCCGGCAGGTAGTGCGCGCCGGGCGCGGTCTTCTCGCGGAACGGCTCGATGCGCTTGACGTCCACGCCGACCTCGGGCTTGAGCGCGAAGGCGCCGTCGAGGCCGCCGCTGATCTCGTTGATGATCCGCTGGTACTCGGCGATGGCGAGCGCGTAGCCCTCCTCGGTCTCCGGCCACAGCTGCGCCGGATCGTCCGAGAGTTGCGTCATGCGCGCGCCGACCGTGCCTTCGGTCAGCCCCTGCGCGCGCAGGATGGCGTCGATCTCGGCCTCGAGCCGCGCCACTTCCGCCAGGCCGGTGGCATGCACCTCGTCCGGCGTCAGCGGCAGCGTGGTGTGGTTCTTCACGCACCAGGCGTAGTACTTGTCGCCGTCGGGCAGGGCCCACACGCCGTTGCTCTCGGTGACCTTGGCGTCGATCGACTCGAACCAGGCGATCAGCGTCTTGTAGGCCCCGTACACGTTCTCGCCGACCGCGGTCTCGCCGGCGGCGAGGATCGCGGTCTTGTCGGCGTCGGCCAGGCCCTCGACCTTGTCGAGCTTGTCGCGCAGGTTGGTGTAAAGCACGTGCTCCTTGGCGGCCGGCTCGACGAACTTCTTCATGCCGTCGAGCACCTTGGTGACGGCGAACTTGGGCGGCAGCACGCCCTTGGACTCGCGCAGCTGCAGGCCCTCGAGGATCTGGTTGAACTTCACCGGGAATTTCTGCAGGCGCGCCACGTAGTCGCGCGCGGTCTCGGCGCTGGTCACCTGGTGCGTGCTGATCATGAACGTCGGCAGGCCGTTCTGGACGCCGAACGTCGGGTTGATCGGGTAGTTGTGGAACATCCACGGCTCGCCATCCACCGCGTTCTGCAGGAACCAGTCGAGGATGTCGTAGGACTGCTGGTCGACCGGGCTCATCGACGCGCGGTCGTAGTCCCGCAGCATGGCGAGGTTTTCCCTGGTCTGCTCGGCGCGCTTGATCTGGCGCGCCGGCGTGGACTCGGTCAGCTCGTCGTTGTAGTAGTCGATGGCCTTGGGGAGGATGCGCAGCGACGACAGCAGCTCGGGGTCGTCGATCACGAACTTCACGAACGCCAGCTCGTAGAAGATGCCGACCTTGAACGGCTTGAAGTACCAGACCTGCACGAACAGCGCGCCGGCCAGCACCACGACGGCGGCGAGCAGCCCGCCGAACACCTTGAATGCAGTTTTCATCTCAGTCTCCCCGGGATGACAAATGTCACCAACCGCAGGC
>JANNLM010000273.1:0-2938 GCA_031396825.1 Gammaproteobacteria bacterium
CCTCGATCAGCGTGCGCAGCAGGATCAGCGCGATCGCCACGCCGGGCAGCAGCAGCCCGCGCACCTCACGCGACCAGGGCAGCCCGGCGCTCTCGACCAGGTCGCTCAGGACCGGGTCCCACGAACGCACCAGCGCGCGGAACAGCGGCGCGGCCTGCAGGGCCGGGATGAACTCCAGCACCGCGCGCAGCAGCAGCAGCCCGACCACGAGCAGGAACGCGGTGCGCAGCAGCCACTTGATCGTGGCGAGGAATTTCATGGGCGCCAGTGTGCTTCAGCGCCAGTGATAATTGAAGCTCAGGCTCACGCGCTCCTGGGCGGAGCCGCCGGCCGGCACCTCATGGCGCAACCAGCTCTCGAACAGCACCACGCGCCCGGCCCGGGCCGGCAGCAGCACGTGGGGCTTGAGTTCGCGGCGCGCCCCGCCCCGGCGCATCGGTGCGGCCATGAAGCGCGACAGGCGCGGGTCCTCGAACTTGAGCCCGGCGCTGCCGGGCGGCGCCTTCACGTAATAAGTCCCGCTGACGACCGCTTGCGGGTGCAGGTGCAGGCTGTGCGCGCTGCCCCGCCCCATCAGGTTGGCCCAGCAGTCGCTCATCTCGAGCCGGCCGCCGCGCAGGTCCCACTGCAGGGCGCGCGCGTAGGCCGCGACGTGCCGGTCGAGGCGCTCGCGCAGCGCGATGAAGGTCGACGACATGCGGTGCAGTTGGTCGAGCGAGCCGTAGCTGGTGTAGCCCCCGGGATAGTTGCGCGCGGACCAGCGCCGCCCGGCGGCGTCACGCTCGCGGATGTCGCGGCACTCCAGGAGCAGCTCGCGGTTCAGCGCGACGCTGCCGGCGCCCAGCGGCGCGGTGTAGACCAGCGTGGGGAAAAATGAAGCAATGTGGGAGCGCCCCATGGGCGCGATTCTAGTCGCGGCCATGGGCCACTCCCCACAGAAACCGCTCCTACGCGGCCTGGACCGGGATCGTGTTCGCGGTGCGAACGATCCGGTTGCGCTCGTCGAGGTAGATCAGGCGCGGCTTGAAAGCGCGGCCCGCGGCGGCTTCCATCTGGCAGTACGTGGCGATGATCACGCGGTCGCCGACGCGGGCCTTGTGGGCCGCGGCGCCGTTGACCGAGATCACGCCCGAGCCGGCATCGGCGCGGATGGCGTAGGTCGTAAAGCGCTCGCCGTTGGTGATGTTGTAGATCTGGATCTGCTCGAAATCGAGAATTCCGGCGGCGTCCAGCAGCCGGGAATCAATGGCGCAGGAGCCGTCGTAGTCGAGTTCGGCATGCGTGACGCAGCCGCGATGCAGCTTGGACTTCAGCAAAGTGACGTTCATTAGGTGCCTCAGGGGCTTGCTGATCCGGGCGGCCCAAATTAGACATGCGCCTTGAGATCAATGGTTTACAGCAATACGGGCGGCCCACTGAGGCATTCACCCGGCCCTCCGCATTAAGTGCAGCGGAGGCTGTGCGTGAACTTTAGCAAGGGGGTCCGTGCACCGCAATGAAGCAGGCTCACTTTCTGCGGGCCTCCCGCAGGGCGTCGTTTCGGAGCAGAATCGCCTTCCAGCGAGCGAAGAACGGGTGCGAAATGGCTTTGACCACCGCCGACATCCGCAATCTGGTCCTGATCGGGCATGCCGGTTCCGGCAAGACCCTCTTGGCCGAGGCCCTGTTGCACCGGGCCGGGGCGACCACGGCCATGGGCGAGCTGGCGCGCGGCACGACTGTGTGCGACTTCGACCCCCTCGAGAAGGAATTCCAGCACTCGCTCGACCCGGCGGTGTGCCATCTCGGCGTGCAGGACAAGCACATCAACCTGATCGACACGCCGGGCTACCCCGACCTGCTCGGCCGCTCGATGAGCGTGCTGGGGGCGGCCGAGACCGGCGTGCTGGTCATGAGCGCGGTCGCCGGCATCGAGATGGCCACGCGCCGCATGTGGGATGCCGCGGGCCGGCAGCGCCTGTGCCGCGTGATCGTGATCAACAAGCTCGACACCGGCGGCGCCGGGCTGCCGCAGATGCTCGAGCAGCTGCGCCAGGAGTTCGGCAAGGAGTGCCTGCCGATCAACCTTCCCGCCGAGGGCGGCAAGAAGGTGATCGACTGTTTCTTCGCCGCCGACGGCCCGCCGACCGACTTCTCCAGCGTCAAGGACGCCCACCGCGCCATCATCGAGCAGGTGGTCGAGGTCGACGAGCAGCTGATGGAGAAGTACCTCGAGGACTCCGACTCGGTCACGCCCGAACAGCTGCACGACACCTTCGAGAAGGCGCTGCGCGAGGGCCACCTGGTGCCGGTGTGCTTCGCCTCGGCGCTGTCCGGCGCGGGCCTCGACGCGCTGCTGGACCTCGCCGTGCGCCTGCTGCCGAACCCGCAGGAAGGCAACCCGCCGCCGTTCATGAAGGGCGAAGGCGAGGCAGCCGAACCGGTGGCGGTGGTGCCGGGACCGGGCGGCCACGCCATCGCCCACGTGTTCCGCGTCAGCATCGACCCGTACGTCGGGCGGCTGGGCATCTTCCGCGTGCATCAGGGCAGCCTGCGCGCCGGCAACCTGTTCGTCGGCGACGCGCGCAAGTCCATCAAGGTCTCGCACGTCTATCGCCTGCAGGGCAAGGACACCGTCGAGATCGGCTCGCTGGTCGCCGGCGACATCGGCGCGATCGCCAAGATCGACGAACTGCACTACGACGCCGTGCTGCACGACTCGCACGACGAGGACCACCATCACCTCAAATCCGTCTCGCTGCCGACGGCGATGCTCGGCCTGGCGCTGGAGCCGCTCAAGCACGGCGACGAGCAGAAAATCTCGGACGCCCTGCACAAGCTGATCGCCGAGGACCCGAGCGTGCGCATCGAGCAGAACCCGGTGCTCAACGAGACCGTGCTCTACGGCCAGGGCGAGATGCACCTGCGCGTGGTGCTGGAGAAGATGAAGCGCAGCTAC
>JANNLM010000278.1:0-7976 GCA_031396825.1 Gammaproteobacteria bacterium
GAGAATTTCGGCGCGATGCTGCACGTGATCCGCTCTCGCGCGAAGGACCTGGAAAAAGTGGTCGAGCAGATCAACGCCAGCGGCTTCGGCCTGACCCTCGGCGTGCACAGCCGCATCGAGTCGACCTGGCGGCGCGTGCAGGCAGTGGCGCGCGTGGGTAATTGCTACATCAACCGCAACATGATCGGCGCGGTGGTCGGCGTGCAGCCGTTCGGCGGGGAAGGGCTCTCGGGCACCGGCCCCAAGGCCGGCGGGCCGCATTACCTGCTGCGCTTCGTCACCGAGCGCACGCTCACGGTCACCACCGCCGCGGTCGGCGGCAACGCGCGGCTGCTGGCCGCCTCCTGAAAAAGGGGACGCACGCAAATTAAAAAAGGTGTGCGTCCCCTTTTTTAGTGCGTGACGTCGGGGCGGCTGATCGGCCCGTGCGGCCGGCGCCCCATCAGGAAGGTGAATTCCTTGCCGCTCATGTGCACGAGGTCGGTGTGGTCGCCGGCCTCGAAGTAGATGTCCGGGCAGGCGGCGAGGCAGTCGTCCCACACGACTTCGACGCCGTAGGCCTGGCCGATCGCCGGGACCGCGCCCTGGCTGCAGTCGCAGAACAGGTCCTGCACGTCGCGTTCCGTGGCCAGCACCAGCCGGCGGCCGAGCTGCTTCTCGAGGCTTTGCAGCTCGACGCGCCGCGACGCCGGCACCACCGCCATCAGGAATCCCTTGTCATCCTCGAGCAACACCGGCTTGGCCAGCTGGTCGGCGGGAATGCGCGCAGCATCGGCCGCCCTTCGGCTGTTGGGGGTGTAGGGGTGGTGCAGCAGCTGGTAGTCCACGCCGGCTTCGTCGAGGTAATCGCGGACCGTGCTGGCGATGCCCATGGCTCTGTCTCCGGCGGCGCGTGAACGTGCGGGAACTATAGTCCTCGTTCGCACGCGACCCAAGGAATCCGCGCTTGGCGGAGATGCGAGGAATGCCAAGGGCTTACGGGTAGAATCTGCGCCCCTTCGTCGGGTCCGGCGCGTAGGCGCTGATTGTGATGCGAATTTTCCCCTCCTCCAATTTGCGTGCCGAAGCGCGCGCCAACCTGCGGCTCGCGCTGCCGCTGGTGGCCGCGCAGCTGCTGTTCATCAGCATGGGCACGGTGGACACGCTGGTCGCAGGCAGGCTCGGCGCTGCGCCGCTGGCCGCGGTCGCGGTCGGCTCGAACCTGTGGTTCATGGTCTTCGTGCTGTTCATGGGCCTGTTCATGGCGGTGTCGCCGATCGTGGCGCAGCACCTGGGCGCGGGCCGGCCGCCCGCCGAATCCGGGCGCTTCCTGCGCGGCGCGCTGACGCTGGCCGTGCTGATGGGGCTGGCGTGGATGCTGTTGCTGCTCGGCGTCACCGATCCCGTGCTCGACCTGCTGCAGCTCGAGCCGCCGACGCGCGCCTTCGCGGAAGGCTACCTGCGCGCCATCGCGCCGGGCGCCATCCCGTTCGCGCTGTTCTTCGCGCTGCGCAACGCCGCCGAAGGCGCCGGCCAGACGCGCGCCACGCTGTGGGCCGGCCTGGTCGGCTTCATCGTCAACGCCGTGCTGGCCTACGGGCTGGCCAACGGCGCCTGGGGCCTGCCGGCGCTCGGCCCGCGCGGCTGCGGGATTGCCACCGCGATCGCCGGCGCAACGATGGTGCTGGCCTTCGCGCTCATGTACCGCTGGCATCCGCAGCTGCGCGCGCTCGAGCTGTACCGACGCGGCGACTGGGACCCGCGCATGGCGTCGGCGGAAGTGCTGCGGTTGGGCGCACCGATTGCGCTGATCCTCACGGCCGAAGCCTGGCTGTTCCTGATCGGCGCGCTGCTGATGGCGCCCTTCGGCACGGCGACGATGGCCGCGCACCAGGTCGCCATCAACTTCGCCTCGATCACGTTCATGGTGCCGCTGTCGATCGGCCTGGCGACCACGGTGCGCGTCGGCTACGCGGCCGGCGCGGGCGACGCCGCGGCCGAGCGCTTGCGCGGCCTCGCCGGCATCGGTCTGGGCGCGGTGTTCGCGCTGGTGTCCGCCTCCATCATGGCGCTGCTGCCGGCGGCCATCGTCGCCGCCTACACCGACGATGCCGGCGTGGCGGCGCTGGCCACCGGCTTCCTTTATTACGCCGCCGTGTTCCAGATCGCCGACTGCGTGCAGGCCACGGCCAACGGCGCGCTGCGCGGCCTCAAGGACACGCGCCTGCCGATGCTGATCACGGTTTCGGCCTACTGGCTGGTCGGCCTGCCGTTGGCGGTCGCGCTGGCCTTCCACACGGCGATCGGCCCGCCCGGGATCTGGCTCGGCTTCATCGCCGGGCTGGCCTGCGCCGCCGCCGGCCTGGCCGCGCGCTTCCATCACAAGACACGCGCCGCCGCCACCGTAAAATAGCGACCTCCATGTCCACCTCCATCCACACCCGGGCCTCCCTGCTGCACGGCCTCGGCTGGTTCGTGCTGGCGAATGCGTTGTTATTCAAGCTCGTCACCGCGTATTTCTGGAGCGGACTGATCGACCCGGCGGCCGATGCGGCAGCGGGCGCCTACCGGCTGGTGAACACGTTCGTGCACTGGCCCTTGCTGGCGGTGATCCTGATCGGCCTGCCCACCGCGCTGGCGATCGCCGTGTGGCCGCGTCGGCCGCTGCCGTGGCTGGTCGCCGCGCTGTCCGGCGGCGTCGCGGCGTGCACGATGGCCGCGGATGCCGTGGTTTTCTCGCAGTACCGCATGCACCTCGGCCCGTACGTTTGGGGCCTGGTGGCCGGTGGCTCCGGCGGCGAGACCTTCCTCGTGTTCTCGAAGACGCTGCCGTTCCTGCTCGCGGGCGGCGCGCTCCTGATCGTCCTGGCCGAGGGCGCGCTGTTCGTGCTGTGCCTGCAACTGGGTGCGGGCCCAGCGCGCCGCTTCGCGCGCCCGGTGTGGATCGCCTGGGCCGGCCTGTTCCTCGGCGCCAACGGCTGGTACGCCTGGGCCGACGCCCATTACCAGGTCGGCATCACCCAGGAGACCGGGCACTTTCCGTTCTACCGCCCGATGACGGCCAAGCGCCTGTTCCGCAAGCTCGGCGTGACCGACTTCGAGGCGGCGCAGGGGCCGGCGCTGCCGAGTGGCACCAATCGCGCCCTGTTCTATCCGAGCCAGCCGCTGGAATGCCCGGCGCCGACGCGCCAGAACGTGTTGCTGGTCGTGGTGGATGCCTGGCGCGGCGACCACCTCGACCCGGTGCACGCGCCGCAGATGGCGAAGCTGGTGCCGGAATCGCTGCGCTTCATGCAGCACATCAGCGGCGGCAACGTCACGCGCTTCGGCATCTTCTCGATTTTCTACGGCATTCCCGGCAGCTACTGGTTCCCGGTGCTCGGCCACCAGACGCCGCCGGTGATGATGAGCGAACTGGTGCGCCAGCAGTACGACCTCAAGATCCTCGGCAGCTCGCCGCTGGTGCATCCCGAGTTCGATCGCACGGTGTTCAGTGGCATCCCCGGCCTGCGGCTGAAGACGCCGGGCGACACGCCTTATGAGCGCGACCGCCGCGTGACCGCCGACATGGTCGAATTCCTGTCGGATCCCGCGCGCCGCAACAAGCCCTTCTTCGGCTTCCTGTGGCTGAATTCGGTGCATTCCTACGCCATCCCGCCGGACTATCCGCTGCCGTTCAAGCCGTCGTGGAAGCAGGTCAACCACATGGCGCTGGGCCCCGACTTCGACAAGACGCCCTACCTCAACCGCTACCGCAACGCGCTGCACTTCGTCGACTCGCAGGTCGGGCTGGCCATCGACGCGCTGCGCAAGAGCGGCCTGATGGACGACACGCTGCTGATCGTCACCAGCGACCACGGCGAGGAATTCAACGACACCGGCAAGAACTACTGGGGCCACAACGGCAACTTCAGCCCGTACCAGCTGCACGTGCCGCTGCTGGTGCGCGGCCGCGGCTGGCAGCCGGGCGCGCAGGCCACGTACTTCACCACCCACAACGACCTGGCGCCGACCGTGCTCACCGACGTGCTCGGCTGCAGCACGCCCTCGCTGGCGTACAGCTCGGGCTGGCCGCTGCGCCGGACCGAAGGGCGGCGCGATTTCCTGGCGGTGGTGGACTACAACGACACCGGCCTGTACGAGGCCGACCGCGTCACGCTGTTCTCGCCGTTCGGCGGCTTCCCGGTCTACAGCCACGACTACGACCGGCTCGAACAGCCGCCGCGCATGGAGCGCGTACGCGCCGTCACCGAGGAGATGTTGCGCTTCTCGCGCAAGCCGCCGGCCGGCGCCCCGCAGGCCTTGCCGCCCTAGTCTTTGATTGCGGCGCCAGTCCGGGCATCATGGGCGCCCGATTTTCAGCGGAGGCTCTCCATGGGACTGTCACTGGGCGATACCGCGCCTGACTTCGAAGCCGACACCACCGCCGGCAAGCTCAAGTTCCACGAGTGGCTCGGCACCTCCTGGGGAGTGCTGTTCTCGCACCCGAAGGACTTCACGCCGGTGTGCACCACCGAGCTCGGCTACATGGCGAAGATCAAGCCGGAGTTCGACAAGCGCGACGTGAAGATCATCGGCCTGTCGGTCGATGCGACCACCGACCATGCGCGCTGGGCCAAGGACATCGAGGAGACCCAGGGCACCGCGCCGAACTACCCGATGATCGGCGACCCGGAGCTCACCGTCGCCAAGCTCTACGGCATGCTGCCGGCCGCCGCCTCGGGTGATGCGTCCAAGCGCACCGCCGCCGACAACATGACCGTGCGCAACGTGTTCGTGATCGGCCGCGACAAGAAGGTCAAGCTGATCCTGATCTACCCGATGACCGCCGGGCGCAATTTCGACGAGGTGCTGCGCGTGATCGATGCGATGCAGCTCAACGAGAAGCAGCGCCTCGCCACGCCGGTCAACTGGAGGCCGGGCGACCCGGCCATCATCCCGACCGCGATCAAGGACGACGAGGCCCGGACGCTGTTCCCGCAGGGCTTCAAGACGCTGAAGCCGTACCTGCGGATCGTGCAGCCGAAGTGAGCGACTCGCCGAACCGCCGCAGCAAGACCATCACCGCGGGCGTGGCCCGCTCGCCGAACCGCGCCATGCTGCGCGCAGTCGGCTTCACCGACGCCGATTTCGGCAAGCCGATCGTCGGCATCGCCAGCGGCGCCTCGACCATGAACCCGTGCAACGCCGGGCTCGGGTCGCTGGCCGCGCGCGCCGAGGCCTCGGTGCGCGAGGCCGGCGCCATGCCGCAGACCTTCGGCTTCCCGACCGTGACCGACGGCATCTCGATGGGCACCGAGGGCATGAAGTACTCGCTGGTGTCGCGCGAAGTCATCGCCGACGCCATCGAGACCGCCGCGCAGTCGCAGTTCATGGACGGCGTGCTGTGCCTGGGCGGCTGCGACAAGAACATGCCGGGCTCGCTGATGGCGCTGCTGCGCATGAACGTGCCGGGCATCTTCTGCTACGGCGGCACCATCAAGCCGGGGTACTGGAAAGGCCAGGCGCTGACCATCGTCTCGCCGTTCGAGGCGGTGGGAGCCTTTACCGCCGGCAAGATGAAGCAGGAGGATTTCGAGGGCATCGAGAAGAACGCCTGCCCGAGCTTCGGGGCCTGCGGCGGCATGTACACCGCCAACACCATGAGCTCGTCGTTCGAGGCCCTCGGCATGAGCCTGCTGGGCTCCTCGCAGATGGCGAGCCCGGATCCGGAAAAGAGCGACAGCGTCGCCGCTTCGGCGAAGGTGCTGGTCGAGGCGGTGAAGCGCAACCTCAGGCCGCGCGACATCGTCACGAAGAAGTCCATCGAGAACGCCATCGCGCTGGTGATGGCCACCGGCGGCTCGACCAACGCCGTGCTGCATTACCTGGCGATCGCGCACACGGCCGGCGTGAAGTGGAAGCTGGATGATTTCGAGCGCATCCGCCGGCGCACGCCGGTGCTGTGCGACCTCAAGCCCTCGGGCAGGTACGTCGCCACCGATTTCCACAAGGCCGGCGGCGTGCCGCAGGTGCTCAAGATGCTGCTGGCGAAGAAGCTGGTGCACGGCGATTGCCTGACCATCACCGGCCGCACGCTGGCGCAGGAGCTGGCGAGCGTCCCCGCCGAGCCGCGCAAGGACCAGGACGTGATCCGGCCGTTCGACCGGCCCATGTACGCGCGTGGACACCTCGCGATCCTCAGGGGCAACCTCGCCCCGAGCGGCTGCGTCGCCAAGATCACGGGCCTGAAGAATCCGGTCATCACCGGGCCGGCGAAAGTGTTCGACTCCGAGGACGCGGCGATGAAGGCCATCCTCGGCGACAAGATCCGCGCCGGCGACGTACTGGTGATCCGCTACGAAGGTCCGCGCGGCGGGCCCGGCATGCGCGAGATGCTGGCGCCGACCTCGGCCATCATTGGCAAGGGCCTGGGCGAGTCGGTCGGCTTCATCACCGACGGGCGCTTCTCGGGTGGCACCTGGGGCATGGTGGTCGGTCACGTCGCACCGGAAGCCTTCGCCGGCGGGCCGATCGCGCTGGTGAAGAACGGCGACTCGATCACCATCGATGCGACCAAGCACCTGATCCAGCTCAACGTGCCGAAGGCCGAGCTGGCGAGGCGCCGCAAGGCCTGGAAGCAACCGAAGGCGCGCTACACCACCGGCGTGCTGGCGAAGTACGCGAAGGTCGTCAGCGGCGCCGACACGGGTGCGGTGACCGACTAGGGCAGGCGGAAGAAGCGTTTCGCATTGGCGGCCGTGACCGCCGCGACGTGCGCCTCGTCCTGGCCGCGCGCCTCGGCCAGCGCCCGTACCACGTAGGGCAGGAACATCGGCTCGTTGCGGCGGTGCAGGCTCCTGGCGACGGCGGCCGGGACCGTCCGGGGCAGGAGGTAGGGCGCATCGGTCTCGACCAGCAGGCGGTCGTCCGGGATGACCTTCACGGCTTGGCGCAGCGGCAGGCCGCGGCGCTCGTCGCACACCCAGCCGGTGATGCCGATCGAGCAGCCCAATGAAAGGTAATCCTCCAGCGCGGCCGGCGTGTCGGTGAAGCAGTGCACCACGGTGTCGGCCAGCCGCCCGCGATGCTCCTTCAGCATCGGCAGGAAGTCGGCGTGGGCATCGCGCTGGTGCAGGAACAGCGGCTTGCCCAGCTCGGCGGCCAGCGCCAGTTGCGCGGCAAAGGCGCGGCGCTGATCCGCCCGCGGCGAGAGGTCGCGGAAGTAATCGAGCCCGCACTCGCCGAGCGCGACCACTTCCGTGTTGCCGGCCAGTTCGCGGAACGCGGCCTCGTGCGCCGCGGAGTACTCGGCGGCGTGGTGCGGGTGCAGCCCCGCGGTGGCCCACAACACGCCCGGATGCGCGCGCGCCAGGGCCAGCGCCTTGCGCGAGTTGTCGGTGCTGCTGCCGGTGACGACGATGGCGGTGACGCCGGCGGCGCGCGCGCGCGCCAGCACGGCGTCGCGATCGGCCTCGAAGCTGTCGTGCGCGAGGTTCGCGCCGATGTCAATCAACGGCGTCCTCGTCGGCGGGCGCCGGCGGCGGCGCCACGCAGTCGTGCCGCCAGACCACGCGCTGCTCGACGCTGGTCGGCACGCCCGGCGGCTGCGAGCGCTCGAGCATGTAGACGATCTTCAGCGACAGCACGCGCTGGCCCGGCGCGGCGCGGATGTTCCAGTCGCGGCACAGGAAGCGCGCGTACTCCTGGCGCTGGATGGCGAAGTCACGGTCCCAGATGCGGTTGCGGTAGGTGCGCCAGCGGATCGGCGTCTCGTGCGTCACCGACATGTACCCGGGGCGCGCGTACGACAGCGGCTCGCCCGGGCGCAGCACGTCGACCTCGACGCCGTCCTCGCGCTTGCCGGGGACGACGAACCAGCCGTCGTCGCGCCACGGGTAGGGCGCGAACATGTTCCAGACCTGGTCGAGACGCAGCATGCGGATCAACGGCGTCTCGACCACCGCGACGGCCACCGGCAGCGCCTGGATCGAGACCAGGTTCCACGACAGCACGAT
>JANNLM010000290.1:0-1686 GCA_031396825.1 Gammaproteobacteria bacterium
CGCAGGTGTGCAGAATGCATCCGTTCCGAGCGTCGAGGTCCGCATGTCCACCGTCATTTCGCTGCGTCGCCCACCTTTGGTGCATGTCCGGATCGACCGGCCCGAGGCGCGCAACGCGGTCGACCGGCCGACGGCCGAGGCTCTCGCCGCAGCGTTCCGCGCCTTTGAAGATGACAGCGAGTTGCGTGTCGCGGTTCTGTCGGGCACCGGAGGACACTTTTGCGCCGGGGCCGACCTCAAGGCCGTGGCCGGCGACCCGGACCGCATGAACCGGCTGGAAGCCGAGGGCGACGGCCCGATGGGGCCGACGCGCATGCGGCTGTCCAAGCCGGTCATCGCGGCCGTGTCGGGCTACTGCGTCGCGGGCGGGCTCGAGCTCGCGCTCTGGTGCGACCTGCGCGTCGCCGACGAGACCGCCGTGTTCGGCGTGTTCTGCCGTCGCTTCGGCGTGCCGCTGATCGACGGCGGCACCGTGCGCCTGCCGCGCCTCATCGGCCACGGCCGCGCGCTCGACATGATCCTGACGGGGCGGGGCGTCCCGGCGCGCGAGGCGCTCGAGTTCGGCCTGGTGAACCGGCTGGTACCGGCGGCGCAGCTCGAGCGCGCGGTCGAGGCGCTCGCGCTGGAGATCGCCGCGCATCCGCAGGCCTGCATGCGCAACGATCGGCGCAGCGCCTTCGAGCAGTGGAGCCTGGCCGAGGCCGAGGCGCTGCGCAACGAGTTCCGGCACGGCCTGCGCAGCATCGCCTCGGGCGAGACCGCGGCCGGCGCCGCGCGCTTCCGGGACGGCGCGGGCCGCGGCGGCGCGTTCGGCGACTCGGAGTTCGGCGATAATCGCTGACCTTTTTTCGGCCACCCTCCCCCGATGCGACTGCTCAAGCCGTTTTGCCGACTGCCCGTCCGGTTCGACGCCGCGCGCTTGCGCTCCGAGTTGCAGGCCGCGCCCGACTCGGCCTGGATCGACCATCCCGACGACTACCCCGGCAACCGCGCGCTGCGGCTGATCACGGTCGGCGGCACCGAGAACGACGGCATCGCCGGCGAGATGAAGGCCACGCCGCATCTCGACCACTTCCCGTACCTGCGCCAGGTGCTGTCGAACTTCGGCGTGGTGTGGAGCCGCTCGCGCCTGATGAAGCTGGCGGCGCACGGCACCGTGCCCCTGCACTGCGACATCAAGTACCACTGGACCAACCGCGTGCGCGTGCACATCCCGATCGTGACCAACCCGGGCGTGCGCTTCACCTGCGCGGACCAGACCGTGCACATGGGGGCCGGCGAGGCGTGGATCTTCGACAACTGGCGCCCGCACAGCGTCATCAATGACAGCGACGAGGATCGCATCCACCTCGTCGCCGACACCCTGGGCAACGAAAGCTTCTGGCGCTTCGCCGCGCGCGGCCAGTGGGAGCGCTTCGGCGACGCCGCGGCCACGCCGCCGGCGCCGGCGCCGCTCGAGTTCCGTCCCGGCGAGCAACCGCCGCTGCCGATGGAGCGCTTCAACGTCGCCACGGTCATGCACCCCGCCGAGCTCGAGGTGCTCATCGACCGGCTCATCGGTGACCTCGCGCCGCAGGCGCTGCCGCCCGAGGCGCAGCCCGTGGTCAACCGCATGGTCATGCTGCTCAAGGGCTACTGCTCCGAGTGGCGCCAGTTGTGGTCGCTGATGGCGGACCACCCGGACGG
>JANNLM010000329.1:0-8072 GCA_031396825.1 Gammaproteobacteria bacterium
CATGAAGCGCCTGCGGATCCAGTAGTCGAGGCTGACGTAGCGCCCGGCGCCGAGGAAGGCCAGCGCCAGCAGCATGATGGCGTAGGTGACCGCGAACTCCACGCCGTTGTTGAGGATCACGAAGTTGCCGAACTCGGTCAGGTAATCCCAGTCCCCGTGCTGCATCAGGATTTCCTTGGCTTCCTCGAGGCGCTTGTGCGCCTCCATGGTGCGCGTGCTCGAGAACACGCCCATGCCTTCGGCGACCGCCAGCCAGCCGTTCTGCCAGTGCACCGCGAACGCGGCCACCAGCATGGTGAACATCATCGGGATGCACATCCAGCGCAGCGCCAGGCCCAGCACCAACGCCACCGCGCCGCCGAGCTCGGCCGCCGTGGCGAGGAAGGCCAGCACGGCGGGGAAGGGCAGGCCCAGGCCCCACTCGGCGTTGCCGAACCACTCCACGGTGTCTGAAAAGTGCATGGCCTTCTGCGTGCCGGCCATCCAGAAAATCGGCGCGAGGTAGACGCGCAGCAGCAGCGACGGCACGAAATCGAGCACGACGAGCCGGTCGAGCAGGCCCTGCGCGCGCGTAGCGAGCTGGACGATCATCTACTTCTTCGCGTCGTTGAGCGACCAGTCGTACTCGTCGTCGGAGATGCGCCGGACGTCGGCGAGAGCTTTCTTCAGCGCGGGCTCGGCGTATTTCCTCAGGTGCTCGATGACGCCGGTGTCGCCGCCGCCGAAATCGGAGCCGAACCAGACGTAGATGCTCGACACCGTCAGGCGGCCTTTCTGGACGCGCGCGCCGCGCGGATGGTTGACGTAGGCGCGTGCGCCGGCGTCGAGCAGCTCCTCCATGTTGGCGGCGGTGAAGGCCTGCGCCGGCAGGTTGGGGCAGCCCATCGAGGCGCAGTTCACCGAATAGTGGGTGCGCGGATCCTTCCAGATCGGTCGCAGGATGCGGTGCTCGATGTCGTCGAGCGACGCCTTTTCGCCCTCGACCTCCAGCAGTTTCTTCTTCCACGGCCCCTTGGCGAACAGGCCCGGCGAGATGTTGATCTTCATGATGCTGTCGACCGGGTAGTGGTCGAGCACGACCTTTACCGTCGCCGCGTTGTACAGGTTGATCCAGTAGGCGCGCTGCTCGGCGCGGCTGAACTTGCGGATCGGCACGGCCTGCATCTTCTCCAGGTACGCGTTCAGCGCCTTGCGGTCGTCCTTGCTGACCTTGCCGTAGGCGATGCGGTTGATGCCGTCCTTGCCCGCCTTGACGTTGCGCGCGAGAAGATCGTTCCACGCGCCATGGTCGATGCCGGCCTTGTTCTGCGACGACTGCCCCCAGCGCTCCCACAACTCGGCCTTGGGCGCGGCAAGCGCGGCGAGCGAGAGGGCCATCAGGGCGAGGAACGCGGCGGTGCGCATAGGTGATTCTCCAGCCAGGCCAGCAGGTCGGCGGTGACCTGGTCGCGGCAGGTGTCGTTGAACAACTCGTGGCGGGCGCCAGGATAGATCTTCACGCTGACGTCGCGCAGGCCGACCTGCTGGTAGTGGCGCTCGAGCGCGCGCGGGCCGCGCGCGCCCTTGCTCACCGGGTCGTCCTCGCCCGCGATCAGCAGCGCCGGCAGCGTCTTGGGCACGCGGCGCAGGCGGTTAAGGTGAGTGATCCTGCCGCCGGCATCGAGCAGGTCGATCCACAGGCCGGTGCTGCAGCGAAAGCCGCAGTGCGGGTCGGATGCGTACTTGTCCACCTCGGCCGGATCGCGCGACAGCCAGTCGAACTTTGTTCGCGCCGGCGCGAAGGCGCGGTTGAAGGCCTTGAACGAGATCGCCTCGCCGACGGCGCTCGGATGGCGCCGGCCCCACAGCGCGGCCTCGACCCGGATCAGGCCCAGGCCGACGCGCCGCAGCGCGCCGAAGTCGCCGGTGGTGGCCGAGAACACCGCGCCGGACAAGGTATTGCCGGAGTCGGCGACGAAATGCTGCAGCAGGAACGAGCCCATGCTGTGGCCGAGCATGAAGAACGGCTTGCCCGGCTGCTCGCGCTGGGCGATGCGCTGCACGTCGCGGACCGAGGCGATCGCCACGCGCCAGCCGCGGCGATCGGCGAAGTGGCCGCGCGGCTCGGCGTGCGGGCCGTGACCCGGCAGGTCGTGCGCGTAGACGGCGAAGCCCCGGGCGGTCAGCGCCGAGGCGAGGCGCTCGTAGCGCCCGCCGTGCTCGGCCATGCCGTGGATGATCTGGACCACGCCGCGCGCGGCGCTTTCCGGGCGCCAGCAGCGCACGCGGGCGTGCAGCCCGCCCGCGACCCGGTGCTGGAACTCGGTGCTTTGCACGGTGTATCGTCCCCACCCTCGCCCCAGCCGACGCTAACACAACGAGGAGGGACCGGCGATGACGGCCCAGACCACAACACTTCTGGCCATCGACCAGGGCACCACGAGCAGCCGCGCGATCGTGTTCGACCGCAAGGGCCGCAAGCTCGGCGTTGCGCAGCAGGAGCTGCCGCAGTCGTTCCCGCAGCCGGGCTGGGTCGAGCACAACCCCGAGCGCATCTGGAAGGACACCGTCGCCGTGGTGCGCGGCGCGCTGCGCAAGGCGCACGCGGGCGCGCGGGAGATCGCCGCGCTCGGCATCACCAACCAGCGCGAGACCACGATCGTGTGGGAGCGCGCCACCGGCAAGGCGGTGCACCCGGCGATCGTCTGGCAGGACCGCCGCACCGCGGATTTCTGCAAGGCGCAGCACTCCGACAAGGTCGAGCGCTGGCTCGCCGACCGCACCGGCCTGTTGCTCGATCCCTATTTCTCCGCCACCAAGATCCGCTGGATTCTCGACCACGTGCCCGGCGCGCGCGCCCGCGCCGAGCGCGGCGAGCTCGCCTTCGGCACGGTGGACAGCTGGCTGCTGTGGAAGCTCACCGGCGGCAAGGTCCATGCGACCGACGCCACCAACGCCTCGCGCACGCTGCTGTTCAACATCCGCGCCCAGCGCTGGGACCCGGAGCTGCTGGCGTTCTTCGGCGTGCCGTCATCGCTGCTGCCGGAAGTGAAGGACTGCGCCGCCGAGTTCGGCCGCACCGATAAAAAGCTCTTTGGCGCCGAGATCCCCATCCGCGGCATGGCCGGCGACCAGCAGGCGGCCACGGTCGGCCAGGCCTGCTTCACGCCCGGCATGGCCAAGAGCACGTACGGCACCGGCTGCTTCCTGGTGCTCAACACCGGCAGCGAGCTCAAGCTGTCGCGCAATAAATTGCTATCGACCATCGCCTATCGCCTCGACGGCAAGCCCACCTACGCGATGGAGGGCAGCATCTTCATCGCCGGCGCCGCCGTGCAGTGGCTGCGCGACGCCGTGCACCTGATCAAGCGCGCCGGCGACACGGAAGACATCGCGCGCAGCATCCCGGACACCCGGGGCGTGTACCTGGTGCCGGCGTTCACCGGGCTGGGCGCGCCGTACTGGGACCCGGAGGCGCGCGGCGCGATCTTCGGGCTCACGCGCGACGCCGGTCTCGCGCACATCGTGCGCGCCGCGCTGGAATCGGTGTGCCACCAGACGCGCGACCTGCTCACCGCCATGGCGCAGGACGCCATGGTGCCGGTGGAGCTGCGCGTGGATGGCGGCATGGTGGTCAACAACTGGCTGACGCAGCGCCTCGCCGACATCCTGCAGGTCGGCGTGGTGCGACCGCAGACCGTGGAGACCACCGCGCTCGGAGCGGCTTTCCTGGCCGGGCTGCAGGCGGGCGTCTACGGCTCGCTAGCCGAGATAGAACGTCTTTGGCAGGTGGACCGGCGCTTCAAGCCGAAACTTGCGCGGGCGCAAGCCGACGCGCAATACGCGGGCTGGCAGAAGGCGGTCGCCCGCGTGCGCGGCTAGGGCAGCTTGACCAGCGTGCCCTCGAGCGTCACGCCCGCGGCGAAGTAGCCCAAGCGGCACTCGTATTCGGTCGAGCTGCGGAACTCGCGGTTCTTGTACAGGCTCTTGATCTCGACCACGGCGTTGGCGCCGGCAGCGCGCGCGGCGTCGCGCAGCGCGGCAAGCGCCTCGACGAACGACTGGTCGCAGGCCTCGCGCTCGGTGCGCGTCGGCGAGAAAGTCTTGCGCTCGCTGATGTGGATCTTGAAGGTCTGCAGCGGCGCGGGCGCCGTCTGGCCCGACCAGTAGAAACGGATCGTCTCGTCGAACCGCTCGTGCGCTTCCGGCGAGCCCATCACGGAGGCGATGTCGAACAGGCGCTGCTCGTCCTTGGCGTGCGCCACCGCCGGCAGCAGCGCCATCACGACCGCGATCAAGCTTCGGTTCAGGTTCATCGGGCCTATTTTACCAACGCGGCGTCCTGCTGTGCGCGCGGCCGCGCACACGTACGCCGGCACGTAGGAGTAGACTTCCTGTGCGGCGTTCGTCGCACAATAGGAGGATCGCGGATGAAGAGTCTTTCAATGCTTGTGCTGGTGGCTGCGTTGGCTGCGCCGGCGGCGTTTGCGGCAGAGGTGCCCAAGGGTTCCATAGCGGGCTACGTAACCATGTCTGAGCTCGAGATCGAAGGGGTCGGCAAGGACGACGGCAACGGCTTCGGTGTGCGCGGCTGGGTCACGCTCAGCAGTCCGTTCTTCGTCCATGGCGAGTACCAGACCACCGGGCTGGACGGGTTGGACCTGGAAAGCCTGCGCCTCGGCGGCGGCTTTGTCTCAGACATGGGTGGCGGCACGATGTGGCTCGGCAAGGCCGAGATCATCGACTTCGGATCGGATGTCGATGAAGACGGCTTCGGGTTCCACGGCGGCATCATGTTCCATCCGTCACCGCAGTTCGGGCTGTTCGGTACGCTCGGCTACCTGATGCTGAACGACACCGACGGCCTCGAGCTCAACGTCGGCGCCTCCATGGGCTTCACGAAGGAACTCGCGGGCGTGCTGGACTACCGCGTGTACATGGGTGAGTACGATGTGGGCGGCACCACCGGCGACTTCGAGGTGACGGACCTGCGCCTCGGGCTCGCGTACATGTTCTACTGATCGCACGCGTTCGTTTGAACCGGGGCCGGCAGCGATGCCGGCCCTTTTTTTGGGGAACCGAACCGGGGAGCGGGGTGGTCTTACGGGGTAGACTTGCCGCTACTCCCCAACAAGAAGGAGATCGAAAATATGCCCGCCCGCGCCGAGATGATCGGCACCGCGCAGCTGCTGTCGCCCGCGGCCGGGGCCCAGCGCGACATCTTCAGGAAAATTTGAGGCTCGCGGCACTGGCGCTGTGCGCCCTGCTGGGCGCCTGCGCCAGCACCGTTCGCATCGGCGTCCCGCTAGCCTCGGTAGAACTTTCGGATACGCCGTTCTTCCCGCAGGACGTCGACGAGTGCGGCCCGGCCGCGCTCGCGACCGCGCTCGGCGCCAGCGGCGTGGCCGTCACGCCCGACGAGCTGGTGCCGGTGTTGTACCTGCCGGGGCGTCGCGGAACCTTGCAGGCCGAGATGGTCGCCGCCGCGCGCCGCCATGGCCGCGTGCCGGTCCCGGTGGCGCCGCGGCTCGACGAACTCCTGGCGACGGTCGCCCACGGCACGCCGGTGCTCGTGCTGCAGAACCTCGGCGTGTCGTTCTGGCCGCAATGGCATTACGCCGTCGTCATCGGGTTCGATACCGATGACGACTCGCTGATCCTGCGCTCCGGCAAGCAGCGCCGGCGCCTGATGTCGGCGCGCGCCTTCGACCGCTCCTGGCGCCTCGCGCAGCGCTGGGCGCTGGCGGTCGCCGCGCCGGACGCGCCGCCCAAGGGCGCGCAGTTGCGCGACTGGCTGCTCGCCGCGAGCGCGTTCGAGGAGCTGCGCCAGCCCGAGCTCGCCGCGCAAGCGTACGTCGCCGCCACGCAGCGCTGGCCGGACGAGGCGCTGCCCTGGCAGGTGCTGGCGAACCTGCGCTACGCGCAGAAGGACCTCGCCGGCGCGGAAACCGCGCTGCGCCGCGCGCACGCGCTCAAGCCTTCGGCCGCAACGCTGAACAACCTGGCGACGGTGCTGCTCGAGCGCGGCTGCCCGAAAACGGCGCGCAGTGCGATTCAGCAGGCCGGGTCATTGGAAGCCAGCGAGTCCGAGCGCCAGGCGCTCGAGCGCACGCGCGCCCAGGTCGACGCCCATCGCGGCCCGCAGGCCGCGGGCTGCCGCGACCTCTAGCGCTGGTAGAGCGCCTCGATCTCCACGCGCAGGTCGGTGCGGCAGATGTCGCCCCGCAGGCAGAGCACGGGCGCATCGCCCAGCTCGCGCGCGAGCACCTCGCGCACCGCGGGCAGGTCCTCGGGCCGGCGCACGTAGGCCTTCAGGCCTGCCGCGCGCCAGCCGCCGCGGTCCGGGTCGGCGGCGGTGAGCAGCGCCTGCAGGTTGGCGAGCGTCTCGCGCAGCTGCGCCGCGGTGTTGTCGGGATGGTGGCTCTCGTGGCCGACCACGCTGGCGGTGCCCGAAACGAACAGCTGCTCGTCGCCCCCGGCGCCGGGCCAGCGCTTGAGCAGCGCGCGCGAGAAGCTCGGCGGCAGCGGCGCATAACTGCGCGGGTACTTGAACGCCGGCACCTGGCGCGGGTTCTCGACCTGCAAGCCGGGCTCGCGCGCGGCGAGGAAATACACGAGCGCGCCGCGCTCGCGGCTGCCGATCACGGTCGCCGCCGGCAGACGCAGCTCGAAGCCGCTGGCGATGGCCAGCGCGCGGTGGCGGCCCACGCAGAACTGGCGGTAGCGCTCGGCATCGCCGTCGCCGCCATGGATGTCGCCGAAGTAGTTCCAGCAGCGCAGCAGGTGCGGATAGCCCTGGCCCGCGCAGAACGCGACGATGCGGGCGTAGGCGTCCTGCACCGCGTCGGCGAAGCGGTCGGCGCCGTCGAAGGCGATGTGGCCGAACAGCACGGCGTCGCTGCGGGCCCAGCCGAAGCCGCCGTCGCGGCCGTGCCGGATGGTCCCGTCGGCGCGCCAGATCTCGCAGGGTGCGGCGCCGGCCAGCGGCTCGAGTGCGACGCGCACGCGTCGCGGGTCGTCGTCGGGAGGCGTGCCGTTGCCGAAGGCGATGCAGGCCAGGACGTCGTCCGGCAGGCGTGCCGGCGCGGCGGCGAAGGTGCTGTGAAGCACCGTCAGCGCAGCAGGTCCTCGATCGCGGCACGCTCCTCGCGCAACTCCTTGTCGGTCGCGTCCATGCGGCCGCGCGAGAAGTCGTCGACGGAGAGGCCCTGCACGATCTCGTACTGGCCGTTCTTCGTGGTGCACGGGTAGCCGTAGACGACGCCCGGCTTGATGCCGTAGCTGCCGTCCGACGGCACCGCCATGCTGACCCACTTGCCGTTGCTGCCGAGCGCCCAGTCGCGCACGTGGTCGACCGCGGCCGAGGCGGCGGAGGCCGCGCTCGACAGGCCACGCGCCTTGATGACGGCCGCGCCGCGCTGCTGCACGGTCGGGATGAAGTCCTTCTCGACCCAGGCCTGGTCCACCAGCGACCTGGCCGGCTTGCCGCCGATGGTGCAGTGGGAAATGTCCGGGTACTGCGTCGCGCTGTGGTTGCCCCAGATGATCATCTTGTCGATGTCGTTCGGGTGGCTGCGCGTCTTGGCCGCGAGCTGCGACAGCGCGCGGTTGTGGTCGAGGCGCACCATGGCGTGGATCTGCTTCGGATCGAGCTTCCTGGCGTTGGTCGCCGTGATCAGCGCGTTGGTGTTGGCCGGGTTGCCGACCACCAGCGCGCGCAAGTCGCGGTCAGCCTTGTCGGACAGCGCCTTGCCCTGGACCGAGAAGATCGCGGCGTTGGCGGTGAGCAGGTCCTTGCGTTCCATGCCGGGGCCGCGCGGTCGCGCGCCGACCAGCAGCGCGAATTTCACGTTCTCGAACGCTTCCTCCGGCTTGCCGGTGGCGACCACGCCCTGCACCAGCGGGAAGGCGCAGTCGTCCACTTCCATGACCGTGCCCTTGAGCTTCTCGATCATGTCGGGGATGTCGAGCAGGTGCAGGATCACCGGCTGGTCCTTGCCGAGCAGGTCGCCGGAGGCGACGCGGAAGATCAGCGAATAGGCGATCTGGCCGGCGGCGCCGGTGATGGCGACTCGGACGGGCTGCTTCATGGC
>JANNLM010000335.1:0-1684 GCA_031396825.1 Gammaproteobacteria bacterium
CCCGATGACGCGACCTGACGAACGCTGGTCACCCCTGCTGCCCGCGGAGGACCCGGCCAAGAACCGTGACTACACGGTGCGCACCAAGGTCTGGCGCTGGAAGGGCGGAAAGTGGCACTTCGCCAACCTGCCGGCGCGGCCGTCGGCCCGGATCCGCGCGATTTTCGGCGCCACCGCCCGCGGCTGGGGCTCGATCCGGGTGCGCCTGCGGATCGGCAAAACGGAGTGGTTGACGTCGCTTTTTCCAGACCGAAAATCAAAGACTTATCTGTTCGCGATCAAGGCCGGCGTGCGCAAGGCCGAGGACATCGCGGCCGGGGACAGCATCACGGTACGGGTACACATCATCTAGCGAGAAGTTAGCGCGCCAACCGCTGCGCCATCCGCGTCTGCCACCCCGGTCCGGTCGCCCGCCAGCGCGCGATAACCTCGGGCGGCAGGCGCAGAGTCAGGAGTTGCTTGGGATTCGCCGATTTCGGGCGTCCAAGCGCTTTCAGAACCGCCGCTGCACCCTTGGCCCGTGAGACGCGCTTGCCGCCGATCGTGAAGTATCCACGCTTCAGCATTTCATCAGTGATCTCCGGCAGATCCTGATCCGGCTTGCTGGAGTACCGCCGCGTACTTCTTCCTTTCGCGCGCATTGCAGTTCCTCATCGAAAACACGTGGCAGTCTGCGCCACGCAGAACATAACCGACCACCACCATTCGCTCCCGCAGCAGGCCGATACAGATCATCCGGCGCTCGCCGTAGTCGATTCGCGTGTCCTCGAATCTGATTGCCGGGCTGGAAAGCACATGCCTGGCATCCTCGAAGTCGAGTCCACGCTCCTGCAACGTCTTGGCCCGCTTGGCGGGGTCGTAGGTGACCTGCATTTATTGTAGCTACATTAATGGAGTGAGGGAAGCGCCTCATGATCGCCGGCGCGCTGGCTCGTGGGGTGAGCCCGTGTTCCGGGACGAGATCCCTCGCTGCGCTCGGGATGACACTGGTCGCGCCTGAGAGGCGCTCCTACAAGGGCTCTACAATGCCGCCCCCTCTGACCCCGCCCTCCCCGTGCTCCTCAGTCTCAAGAACGTCAGCCTCAACCTCGGCCGCACCGCGCTGCTGGATAAGGCCGACCTGACGCTGGAGGCCGGCGAGCGCCTGTGCCTGATGGGCCGCAACGGCGCCGGCAAGTCCACGCTGCTCAAGGTGATTGCCGGCGAGGTCAAGGTGGACGGCGGCGAGATCCAGCAGGAGCAGGGCCTCAAGGTCACGCAGCTGCCGCAGGAGGTTCCGCACGACCTCGCCGGCACGGTCTACGACGTGGTCGCCGACGGCCTGGGCGAGGTCGGCCACCTCATTGCCAAATATCACCACCTCATCTCCGAAGGCGCCGAGGACCTGAGCGAACTCACCCATCCAGGCGCGGCCCGGGTTCAGCGGCCGCCAGAGCAGGCCCATGCGACGCAGCAGCATGCCGTACTCGACCAGCTCGTCGAGCGTGGGGTTCCGGCCGGTTTGGGCGGTGCTGAAATGCGTGACGCCGATCCAAACGGCCCCGCTCAGCGCACCGGTGTTCTGCGTCGTGCCACTTCCGCCGGTCGTCTTGGGCGGCAGGAACTCCTTGGGCGACTCGAAGGCCACGTTTTCGATCCGCACGGTCTTCCAGCGATGTTTCAGGATGGCCTCACGGGCGCGGCC
>JANNLM010000357.1:0-2182 GCA_031396825.1 Gammaproteobacteria bacterium
GCTCGAGGCGTCCGCGCACGACCTCGCGCAGCGCTTCGTCGCTTGATGCCGGCGCCGCGCGCACCGCCGCGATCGCCGGGTCGCAATCGGCCTGCGGCAGCACGGCCTGCATCTCGGCCAGCCGCTCGGCGGCGACCCACACATCCGTGCCCGCATGCAGCACCGTCGCGCGCCGGGCGGCGGCCAGCTGCTCGAACCATGCGTGCCAGGGCTGGCCCTCGTCGCGCGTCAGGAAGCCGTGCACCACCAGCGCATCGTGCAGCTCGTCGGCGTTGGCGGGCTGCGGGGCGATCTCGCCGCGCAGGCGCTCGAGCGCGCCCGCGTCGATGTTGCCGACCGCGGCGGCGGTCTCCAGGTCCATGTGCCGGTGGGTGGTGACGAGCCGGGTGCGGCGCTCCTCGGCCGCGCCGTCGTCGAGGAAGGCGTATGGCCGCGCGTTGAGGATCGAGTGCGCCAGCGGCGACGGCGCCGCGAGGTCACGGCAGACGACGCGGATCTCGCCGGCCTCGATGCGCTCGAGCACCTGGATGAAACCGTCCACGTCCATCACCTCGTGCAGGCAGTCGTGGATCGTTTGTTTCACCAACGGATGATCGGGAATCTCGCGCTCACCGCGCAGGTTCTCCGCGCAGGCCACCTGGTCGGGGAACACCACCGTCAGCAGGTCCTCGGAGTCCGAGCGCTGGAACTGCGGCGGCGCTTTCTTGCCATTGATGTTGCGGCGCACGGCCAGCGCGGTGCTGGCGTTCCAGCGCCAGCGCGTGCCGAACATCGGCGCGTCGAGCAGCGCCTGCACCAGCACCTCGCGCGCGGTCTTGGCCTTGAGGAAGTCCTGCACCGACTCGAGCGGAAAACTGTGCGAGGGCCCGAGCGACAGCACGATGGTGTCCTCGAGCGCGGCGGCCTGCAGCTCGAAGTTGAACTGGCGGCAGAAGCGCTTGCGCAGCGCCAGGCCCCAGGCCCGGTTCACGCGCGAGCCGAACGGCGAATGGATCACCAGGTGCGTGTCGCCGACCTCGTCGAAGAAGCGCTCGAACACCACCGTGTCGAGCGTCGGCAGCGCGGTCAGCGCGACTTTCGACGCGGCGAAGTAATTGGCCAACTGCTCGGCGGTTGCCGCTGGCAGCGTGATCTCGTCGATCAGCCACTTCCGTAGCGCCTCCTGCCCTCCTGTCACTCCCGCCTTGTCCGTCACTCCCGCGGAAGCGGGAGTCCAGTCTGGATCCCCGCTTTCGCGGGGATGACAAGACAGGATCTCGTCGGCTTTTGCGTTGATGCGCGACACCGAGGCCGACAGCTCCGCCGTGCGCCCGAGCGCCTCGCCGAGCCAGAACGGCAGCGTCGGCGGCTGGCCCTTCGCATCCTCGACGTAGACCTTGCCAGTCTCGACCTTGAGGATGCGCCAGGACGTGTTGCCGAGCTGGAAGATGTCGCCGGGCAGGCTCTCGAACGAGAAATCCTCGTTGAGCGTGCCGACCTTGTGCCCCTCGGGCATCAGCACCACGTCGTAGTCGAACTGGTCCGGGATCACGCCACCGTTGGTGACGGCGGTGAGCTTGGCGCCGCGCCGCCCGCGCAGCACGTGGTTGACCGCGTCGTGGTGCAGGTGCGCGCCGCGTCGGCCGCGGCGCGTGGCGTAACCGTCGGCCAGCATCTGCACGACCTGGTCGAACGCCTTACGCGGCAGCTCGGCGTAGGGCTGCGCGCGGCGCAGCTGCCCGTACAGCTCCGCCTCGCCCCATTCGCGGCAGGCGACCTCGGCCACGATCTGCTGCGCCAGCACGTCGAGCGGCGCCGGCGGCACGCGGATGCGGTCGAGTTCGCCGCGACGCGCGGAATCCAGCAGCGCCGCGCATTCGGTGAGGTCGTCGAGCGACAACGGGAACAGCCGGCCCTTGGGAATCGCGCCGATGGCGTGGCCGGCGCGGCCCACGCGCTGCAGGAACGCCGCGATCGAGCGCGGCGAACCGAGCTGGCACACCAGGTCCACGTCGCCGATGTCGATGCCGAGCTCCAGCGAGCTGGTGGCGACCAGCGCCTTCAGCTCACCGCCCTTGAGGCGCTGCTCGGCCTTGAGCCGATGCTCGCGTGCCAGCGAGCCGTGGTGCGCGGTGACGTGCTCCTCACCCAGGCGCTCGGCCAGTTGCTTGGCGGCGCGCTCGGCCAGGCGCCGCTGGTTGAC
>JANNLM010000010.1:0-6086 GCA_031396825.1 Gammaproteobacteria bacterium
CAGATGCGGTTCAGGCCGTTGGTCTGGCCGACCGCGCGCACCGCGCTGGCCGAGCCGACCGCGCGCGCGATGTCCTCGTACGAGCGCGTCTCGCCGTACGGAATCTCGAGCAGCTCGTCCCACACTTTCTGCTGGAACGGCGTGCCCGGGTAGTTCAGCGGCACGGTGAATTTCTTGCGCCGGCCGTCGAAGTACTCGACCAGCTCCTGGCGCAGGCGTTTCAGCACGACGTTCTCGCCGGGCACGATGGCGACCTTGAAGCGGCGGCGCAGCGTGTCGAACTGCGCCTCGAGCATGCGCCGCTCGGTGAACTCGAGCAGCACGACCCGCTTCGAGTCCGCGGCCGCCAGCAGCGGTCCGAGCGGGCTCTCGAGCCAGGTCACCTGCAGCACCTCGGCCTCACGCGCCGCTCCGGGCGCGCTGCCGAAGGCGCGGCCGAACGCCTCGCGAAATCCACTGTTCGATTCGTAACCTTGTCCCAGCCCAACATCGTCCATTGAGTGTCCTCTCTTTATCTGTTCAAAGGCCCGCCCCAGGCGCCGCGCGCGGGCGTAGGCCTGGAACGTCATGCCGTAGCGTTTCTGGAAGTGGCGGCGCGCGCGCTGGCTCGATGCCCATCTGCCGCAACTGCGTGTTCTTGATGCGCGCCTGCGGGTTGCGCTCGATCAGCGCCAGCAGCCGCTGCATCCACAGCGGCGTGGCGCCGGTGGCCTCGAGCGGCTTGCAGCGCTTGCACGGCCGGTAGCCCGCGAACGAGGCCGCGCGCACGCTGGCGAAGTACTCGACGTTCTTCGCCAGCGGCTTCTTCGCCGTGCACGACGGCCGGCAGAAGATGCCGGTGGTGCGCACGCCGAAGTAGAACAACCCGTCGTAATCGCCGTCGCTGCGCGACCAGGCGCGCTGCATTTCGGGGACCGGGGGCAGGGTGTTCGTGTTCATGGAGCAGATGCTAGGCCCGCCGCGGCCGGGCCGCTACCGGAAACGCGACATCATATTCATGGCTGAACGGCCGGCCTTCGGTCGGCCGCGGCGCCGCGGGGGCGGCCTAGGCGAGCTTCAGTTGCCGCTCGGTGCGCCCGGCCTCCAGGCCGTTGCGCTCGAAGCGCTTCTCGGTGAAGTCGACCTGCCCGCCGCCCAGGGCCACGACCGTGCTGCAGCGCGTGCCGTAGCTGGGGCTGATGATGAACGGCGCCGACAGCAGCTTCTCCAGCGACTTGCCGAGGCCAGTGGCCGGCAGTTCGGCGTCGGCGCCGGGCGCGCGGTCGGCCAGCGCCTTGAGCAACGGCGTGAACGATTCCCAGCGGTCGGCGGTCCAGCTCTCCAGCGCCTGCTGCAGGCGGCGCGTCTTCGGCCAAGGCGTGTCGAGCGTGGCGTTGGACAGCACGTGCACACCCGGCGTGACCGCTTCGTCGCGAAACTCCGGCGCGTTGGTCACGTAGCGCAACTCGGCGCCGTCGTAGAGCAGCAAATTGAAGCCCGAGTAGTTCTCCGCCTCGTCGGCGAGGGTGCGCGCGAACTCGGCCGCGCTGGCGCTGCCCTTGAGGAACTCGGCGACGAGTTGTCCGCGCGAGGGCGATCCCGGATCCGGCGGCACCATGCGCCGCACGTTGGTGACGGCGGCCAGGCGGCCCGCGGTCGACACGGCGAGCCAGCTGCCTTTCTGCCGCAAGTCGCGGCCGCCGAAGATCTGCGGATGATCGGCCCACGGCCCGGCCGCTGCGCTCTGACGGTCGTGGAACTCGTCGCGGTTGGCCGCGATCACGAGCTCGTACTTGGGGTGTGTGCGGAAGGCGACGCCGATGAGGCACATAATCGTGTCATTCTGAGCGAAGCGAAGAATCTTGTCGCGAACGAGATCCTTCGCTGCGCTCAGGATGACAATGACCCCTTACGAGCAGAAGGCCCTCAAACAACTGCGCGCCTGGCAGGCCGAGCCGCCGGGCTGGGGCAGCCGCCTGCTGGCGAAGCCCGGCAGCAAGGTCGCCGAAGTGGTGCAGGTGCTGGTGCCGACCCAGGCGTTGCGCGCCGCGCTCGGCGGCGCCGACCGGCTCGGTCGCAAGCTTTCGGACGAGCGCTCCATCCTCAAGCGCGCCAACGCCGCGGACCTCGCGGCGCTGCGCGAGCAGCCGCTGGAAGCGCTCGACAAGCTCTCGCGCTCGGTCGGCCGGCGCGCGCTGGCGCTGGGCGGCGCCACCGGCGCGGTGTTCGGCGTGGCCGGTGCTGCGGGCCTGATCGCGGATGTGCCGGCGTTGCTCACGCTCGCCATGCGCACCATCCATCGCACCGGCCTGTGCTACGGCGAGAGGCCGGCCACGGACGACGAGCGCAGCCTCGCGCTCGGCATCTTCGCGCTGGTGTCCGCCAACTCGGCGGACGAAAAGCTGCTCGCCTTGCAGGCGGTGCGCTCCGGCGCGGAGCAGTTCGAGGCGGCGTGGCGCGACGGCGTCGAGCGCGTCACCGAGCGCGAGCTGGCGAAGGAAGCAACCGTCTACAGCCTGCAGAACCTGGCGCGCGCCATCGGCCTGAACCTGGGCAAGCGCAAGGTCGCCGGCAGCATCCCCATCGTCGGCGCCGCGGTCGGCGCCGCGGTGAACGCGTGGTACCTGAACGACGTCGCGCAGGCCGCGCGCTACACGTTCCAGGAGCGCTGGCTGCGCGAGCGCTACCCGCAGCTACAGGTCGCCTAGGCCCAGCTCCTTGATCTTGCGCGTCAGCGTGTTGCGGCCCCAGCCGAGGCGGCGCGCGGCTTCCTGACGCTGGCCGTTGCACTCGGCCAGCGCGATGCGGATCAGGGTGCGCTCGAATTCCGGCAGCGCTTCGCCGAGCAGGTCGTCCTGGCCGGCGCGCAGTTTCAGCTCGGCCCATTGATGAAGCAGTGTCGGCCATTCGTCGCGGTCGCGGGCCGCTCCTGCAGAGGCGGCTGCCACAGAGTCGCGGCCATGGGCCGCTCCCACAGGGGCCGCTTCCACCGGCGCGGATTTCTCCTTCAGCTCCGGCGGCAGGTCGGCCAGGTGGATGTCGCGGCCCGGCGCCATCACCGTCAGCCAGCGGCAGGCGTTCTCGATCTGGCGCACGTTGCCCGGCCAGTCGAGCGAGGCCAGGTGCGTGATCACTTCCGGCCGGGCGCGCTTGGCGGAGGTCTTCAGCTCGCGCGCGGCCTGCGCGAGGAAATGCTTGAACAGCAGCGGGATGTCGTCGCGGCGCTCGCGCACGCTCGGCACGCGCACGCGGATCACGTTGAGGCGGTGGAACAGGTCCTCGCGGAAGCGGTGCTGCTTCACCGCCGCCTCGAGGTCCTGGTGCGTGGCGGCGATGACGCGCACGTCCACCTTGACCGGCGTCGTGCCGCCAACGCGGTAGAACTCGCCGTCCGAGAGCACGCGCAGCAGGCGCGTCTGCAGGTCGTGCGGCATGTCGCCGATCTCGTCGAGGAACAGCGTGCCGCCGTCGGCCTGCTCGAAGCGGCCCTTGCGCTGGGTCTGCGCGCCGGTGAAGGCGCCGCGCTCGTGGCCGAAGAACTCCGACTCCATCAGGTCCTTGGGGATGGCGGCGGTGTTGACCGCGATGAACGGCCGCGCCGCGCGCGGGCTGTTGGTGTGCAGCGCGCGCGCCACCAGCTCCTTGCCGACGCCGGTCTCGCCGGTGATCAGCACGTTGATCTGCGAGGAGGCCAGCCGGCCGATGGCGCGGAACACCTCCTGCATCGCCGGCGCCTCGCCAATCAGCGTGGCCGGCTCGGGGGCCGGCACCGGTTCCTCGGTGGCGCGGCTCTTGCGGCCCGCGCGGCGCACCAGCGCGACCACGGCGTCCACGTCGAACGGCTTGGGCAGGTACTCGAACGCGCCGCCGCGATAGGCCATCACCGCGGCGTCGAGGTCCGAGTGCGCGGTGGTGATGATGATCGGAAGCGTAGGCCGCTCCCCGCGCAGGCGCTCGAGCAGCGCCAGGCCGTCCATGCCCGGCATGCGGATGTCGGAGATCAGCACGTCGGGCGCATCGCCGTCGAACGCGTCCAGCAGCTCGGCCGAGCCGGGGAAGCTGCGCACCTTGATGCCGTCGCGCGTCAGCGCCTTGTCGAGCACCCAGCGGATTGACTCGTCGTCATCGACCACCCACACACGCAGATCACTGCTCACGACGAGGTCTCCAGCGGCAGGTACATTGAAAAGACGGTGCAGCCCGGGCGCGAGCGGCATTCGATCAGGCCCCCGTGGCTGTGGACGAGGTGCTGCGCGATGGGCAGGCCCAGGCCCGTGCCGCCCGGGCGCGTCGTCACCATCGGGTAGAAGATTTTCTCCTGCAGCTCGGCCGGCACGCCGGGGCCGTCGTCCTCGATGTCGACCACGGCGACCAGCTTGTGCAGGGTGCCGGCGATGGTGAGCTGGCGGCGCGCGCGCGAGCGCAGCGTGATGCGGCCGGCGCCGTCAAGCGCCTGCAGCGCGTTGCGGGTGACGTTCAGCACCGCCTGGATCAACTGCTCGCGGTCGCCGGTGAGGTCGGGCAGGGACGGGTCGTAGTCGCGCGTCACCGCCACGCCCTTGGGCGCCTCGGCCTCGAGCAGCTTGCGCACGTGCTCGATCACCTCGTGCACGTTGAGCCGCTCGCGTTTCGGCAGTCGCGACGGCCCCAGCAGCCGGTCCACCAGGTTCTGCAGGCGGTCGGCCTCCTTGATGATCACGCCGGTGTACTCGCGATGCTCGGAGTCCGGGAACTCGCGCTCGAGCAACTGCGCGGCGCCGCGGATGCCGCCGAGCGGGTTCTTGATCTCGTGGGCCAGGCCGCGGATCAACTCGCGGCTGGCGTCGAACTGGGCCGAGAGCTGCCCGTCGCGCGAGATGCGCAGGTGGCGGTCGAGCGGGACCAGCTCGACCAGCAGGCCGGCCTTCTTGCCCAGCAGCAGCGGCGTCACGGTGCAGTCCACCGTCACGGGTTGCTCGCCGGCGCGGCCGAGCGCGAGCTCGCGCTCGATGAAGCCGGTGCCGGCCTCGAGCGCCTCGCGCAGGCGCGTCTCGTGCGGCGCGAAGTGCGGCAGCGCCATCGTCAGCGGCTGCGACTGCGCGATGCGGCGCGAAACGCCGAACAGGGTCTCGCAAGCGGCGTTGAGCGCGCTCACCCGCAGGTCTTGGTCCAGGCTGATCACGGCGGTGGTCAGTCCCTCCAGGAGCGCTTCGGGACTGACCCGGCTGCGCGAGGGGAATTTCATGTCGGGGAGCACCACAGCAAGCTTCAGGCCAAGCCTTCGGGGGCGAAGACTACGCCAGAAAGGCCTGACGCGCACCGTTTTGGTGCACCTCACTCCGCAGGAATACGCACCAATATGGTGCGCGGCGGGGTTTACGGCTTGGGCTTTGGCTTGGCCGGCGGCGTGGCCGGCTTGGCCGGGGTCTTGGCGCCCTGGTCCACCGTCGGCGGGTGCATGTAGAAGGTCACCGGGTTCGAGGTGGCGAGCTCCTCGCCGGCGGCGCCGAGCAGGGTGACCGAGACGGTGTGCGAACCGCGCTCGACGTTGGTCAGCGCCCACGAGGTGTCGGGGGTCGGCGGCGAAGCGGGCGTGCCGTCGAGCAGGTAAATCAGCTTGTGCCCTTCGCCCATCTGCGGCGTGACCATGACGGCGACCGGCACCACGCGCTCGCCGCCGCGGAAGGTCTCCTCGCGCGACGGCGTGACGACCTCGACGTTGATCGCGCCGCCAGGCGCGGCCGCGCCCGCGGCGCCGGGCTTGGCGAACTTGTTGAGGTTGGGGGGGGCGGTGCCGCCCTTGAAGGTCTGGATCGGCGGCAGCTTGACGGGCGTGGCGTCCTTGGTCGGCGGCTGGCTGCCGTAATGGATGACGCCGTCCTTGTCGACCCACTTGTAGACCCGGTCCTTGGCCGGCGCCTGCTTCGTTGGCGGTGGCGGCTCAGTGGTCTCCTGGGCCAGGACGAAGGCAGGCAGCAGGACCAGCAGCAATGCGAGTGTGCGCATGGGTTTATTAGACACCAAAAAAAACGCCCCCGTGTTCAGGGGGCGTTAAGCAACACCGTCATTCCCGCGCAGGCGGGAATCCGCTCGCCGGCGCCACGGTGCCCGCGGCCCTCGCGGAAAAC
>JANNLM010000238.1:0-3042 GCA_031396825.1 Gammaproteobacteria bacterium
GACGCGACGGCCGAGAAGCTCATCGCCGACAAGCTGGCCGACGCCGACTGGGATTCGCACCTGGGCAAGAGCGACTCGCTGTTCGTCAACGCCTCGACCTGGGGCCTGATGCTGACCGGCCGCATCGTGCGGCTGTCGCCCTCGACCACCGGCAATTTCCGCAAGGCGATCGGCAAGCTGGTCGGCAAGTCGAGCGAGCCGATGATCCGCCTGGCCATCCGCCAGGCCATGCGCCTGATGGGCCACCAGTTCGTCATGGGCCGCACCATCGACGAGGCCATGGGCAACGCTCGCTCGAAGGACCAGAAGCGCTACCTGCATTCGTACGACATGCTCGGCGAGGCGGCGCTGACCGCCGCCGACGCGCAGCGCTACCTCGCGGCCTATCACGCAGCGATCACCGCCATCGGCGGCTGGAAGCACGTGCCGCACGGCGCGCCGGTCATGCAGCGGCCCGGTATTTCCGTGAAGCTCTCGGCCCTGCACCCGCGCTACGAATTCGCCAAGGCCGACCGCGTGCGCGCCGAGCTCACCCCGCTGCTGCTGGAGCTCGCGCGCGCCGCGCGCAAGCAGAACATCGGCCTGACGGTGGACGCCGAGGAAGCCGACCGGCTCGAGCTGTCGCTCGACCTGTTCGAGGCGGTGTATCGCGACGAGTCGCTCAACGGCTACGACGGCTTCGGCCTCGCCGTGCAGGCGTTCCAGAAGCGCGCCGTGCCGCTGCTCGAGTGGCTCGAGTTCCTCGGCCGCGCCGTCGGCCGCCGGATCCCGCTGCGCCTGGTCAAGGGCGCGTACTGGGACACCGAGGTCAAGCGCTCGCAGGAGCAGGGCCTGTCCAGCTACCCGGTGTTCACGCGCAAGGTCAGCACCGATGTCTCCTACCTGGCCTGCGCGCGCCGGCTGCTGGTGGCGCGCGACGTGTTCTACCCGCAGTTCGCCACCCACAACGCGCACACCGCCGCGGCGATCCGTGACCACGCTGGAGACGGCGAGGGCTACGAGTTCCAACGCCTGCACGGCATGGGCGAGGCGCTGTACGAGGTGATCGCGCAGGACCTGCCCGGCATCCCCTGCCGCGTCTACTCGCCGGTCGGCTCGCACGAGGACCTGCTGCCGTACCTGGTGCGCCGCCTGCTCGAGAACGGCGCCAACACCTCGTTCGTCAACCGCATCTTCGACGAGGCCGAGCCGCCCGAGCAGCTGGTGGCCGACCCGATCGCGGCGACCCGCGGCCTGGCGCCGATCCCGAATCCCGGCATCGCGCTGCCGGCGGACTTGTATGGTGCGTCGCGTAGGAACTCCGCCGGCCTGAACCTCGCCGACGAGTCGGCGATGAAAGCGTTCGCGGATGAGCTGAGCCGTCATTCCCGCGAAAGCGGGAATCCAGTTGTGTCCAGCCTGCTTGCCGAAAGACTGGATTCCCGCGTCCGCGGGAATGACACGAAGAAGGGCGGGGACGGCAAGAAAAGGCGCATCACCAATCCCGCCGACCGCCGCCAGGTGGTGGGCGAGTGGGTGGCGCTGGACCCGGCGCAGGTGCCGGCCGTGGTCGAGACGGCCGTCAACGCCTTCCCCGGCTGGAGCGCCACGCCGGTGAAGACCCGCGCGCACGCGCTCGAGCGCGCCGCCGACGCGCTCGAGGCGCGCCGCGCCGAGTTCGTGCAGCTGCTGATCCGCGAGGCCGGCAAGACCATCCCCGACTCGCTGGCCGAGGTGCGCGAGGCGGTGGACTTCCTGCGCTACTACGCCGCGCAGGCGCGCGCGCATATCGACGCGCCGGTCACGCTGCCCGGGCCGACCGGCGAGCACAACGAGCTGCAGCTGCACGGCCGCGGCGCGTTCGTCTGCATCAGCCCGTGGAATTTCCCGCTGGCGATCTTCGCCGGCCAGGTGGCGGCCGCACTGGTCGCCGGCAATACGGTGATCGCCAAGCCGGCCGAGCAGACCAACCTGGTCGCCGTGCGCATGGTGCAGGTGCTGCGCGAGGCCGGCGTGCCGGACGACGTGCTGCAGTGCGCGCTGGGCGAGGGCGACGTCGGCGGTGCGCTGACGGCCGACTCGCGCATCGCCGGTGTGGCCTTCACCGGCTCGGTCGAGGTGGCGCGCCTGATCAACCGCGCGCTGGCCGCGCGTGACGGCGCCATCGCCACGCTGATCGCCGAGACCGGCGGCCAGAACGCCATGATCGTGGACTCCTCGGCGCTGCCCGAGCAGGTGGTCAAGGACACCATCGCCTCGGCGTTCAACGCCGCCGGCCAGCGCTGCTCGGCGCTGCGGGTGCTGTTCCTGCAGCAAGAGATCGCCGACAAGGTCATCGCCATGCTCAAGGGCGCGATGGCCGAGCTGGTCATCGGCGACCCCGGCCTGCTCGCGACCGATGTCGGCCCGGTGATCGACGCCGAGGCGCAGCAGCGGCTCGAGCAGCACGCGGCCGCGATCGGCAGGATCGGGACGCGGATCGACCAGCGGCCGCTGCCGGACGCCTGCAAGCACGGCACCTACTTCGCGCCGTGCGCGGTCGAGATCGGCGCGTTGTCGGACCTCAAGAGCGAGAACTTCGGCGCCATGCTGCACGTGATCCGCTATCGCGCGAAGGACCTGGAAAAAGTGGTCGAGCAGATCAACGCCAGCGGCTTCGGCCTGACCCTCGGCGTGCACAGCCGCATCGAGTCGACCTGGCGGCGCGTGCAGGCGGTGGCCCGCGTGGGCAACACCTACATCAACCGCAACATGATCGGCGCGGTGGTCGGCGTGCAGCCGTTCGGCGGCGAAGGACTGTCGGGTACCGGCCCGAAAGCCGGCGGGCCGCACTACCTGCTGCGCTTCGTCACCGAGCGCACGCTCACGATCAACACCGCCGCGGTCGGCGGCAACGCGCGGCTGCTCGCAGCCTCGTAGGAGCGGCTTTCGTCCTGAAAAAGGGGACGCACACAATAAAAAAAGGTGTGCGTCCCCTTTTTTAGTGCGTGACGTCGGGGCGGCTGATCGGCCCGTGCGGCCGGCGCCCCATCAGGAAGGTGAATTCCTTGCCGCTCATGTGCA
>JANNLM010000117.1:0-7398 GCA_031396825.1 Gammaproteobacteria bacterium
TGTGGATGCACGCCGATCCGGGACCTGGCCACTTGCTGCCGGTCGGCAAGCTCGGCGTGCATGGCGACGGCAAGGACCTGGCCATCGTCACTTACGCCAACGGCATGTACCTCTCGCGCCAGGCGCTGCCGGAAATCGAGAAGGCCGGCGTGAAAACGCGCCTGATCGACCTGCGCTGGCTGACCGCCATCGACCACGACGCGGTGCACGCTGCCGTGCGCGACTGCAAGCGCGTGCTGATCGTGGACGAATGCCGGCGCAGCGGCTCGGTCAGCGAGGAACTCATCACTGCCCTGGTCGAGCGCGGCTGGCCGTCGGATCGCCTCGCGCGCCTGACCGCCGAGGATTCCTTCATCCCGCTGGGCGTGGCCTCGACGGTGACGATGCCGTCGAAGGACCAGATCGTGGCCGCGGCCACGGACCGCCCCAAGAACTAGAACGCCGGGGCGATGGTGAATTCCCAGTACCAGTCCTGCTCCGGACGGTCGAGCGGCTTGACGTAGTTCCAGCCGATCACCAGCGCGCCGAAGAAGCTCAGGCGGACGCTGTAGCCGACGCCGCGCACCAAGTCGCGGTCGCCGCCCGTGAAGCTCGGCGACGAGTCGCGGTCCCACGCCACGCCGGCGTCGTAGAACGCGGCGATCTCGATCGGCGGCACCGAGGGCGACGGCACCAGGCCGCGCGCGCCGAAGATCGGCACGCGCGCCTCGGCGCTGGCCAGCATGACGCGGCTGCCGAACAACTGGTCGAAGATGGGGCAAGCCGGCGCCGCGGCGGGATCGCATTCGGCCAGGCTGAACGAGTAGTAGTCGTAGCCGCGCACCATGCCCCAGTTGCCGAGGAACACCTGGCCGATGCGCTCATCGTCGGCGTCGCGGCCGTAGCGCCCGTAGTGCATCAGGCGCCCGGCCAGCGTCAGGTACGGGATCGGCAGGATGTAGTGGCGGAAGTCCAGCAGCGGCGTGTAGAAGTCGAGGTCGCCCACGACGCCGCCGAGCTCGACGCGGTAACGCGTGCCGAAGGCCGGCCCGGCGCCACCCCACACCGAGGTGTCGTGCACGAAGGCCACGCCGGCCGGGTACATCTCGAGGGACGGCGGCGCATCCACGTCGACGATGCGGGAGCCGAGGTACTGGTTGCCGCCGTTCGAGTAGACGTCCTCGACCGCGTCGGCGACGTAGCTGATGTGGCGGTAGCCGACGGAACCCTCGATCCGGTCCGCGCGCGTGATCGGGTAGGCCAGCCGCCCGGCCACTTCGCGGTTGATCTGCCACTGCCGGACCAGGAACTGCGAGAACGTTCCATCGCCGTTGTCCACGGGGCCGACGAAACCGACCGAGACCGACGGAATCTGGCCGACTGCCGCGCCCCAGCGCAGGCGCTGCTCGCGGTTCTCGTAGTTCACCACCGCGGCGAGGTTGCGCTGGAAGGTGGTGGAGTCGCCCTCCGCCTGCAGCACCGTCAGCAGGTTGTGGTCGCCGAGCATGTCGCTCCAGTACAGCGCGACGCCGCCGCCGACCACGGTGCCCAGGCTGCTGTTGCCGACGCCCGCGCTGACCTGCGTGGCGTAGTCCACCGACAGGCTCGGCTCGTATTCCTTCAACTCCGCCAGCGTCACCGCTTCCTTCGGCGGCGTCATGTCGGCGAGCAGGCGGTCGATCTTCGGCTCGGCGCGCTCGCGCGGCGGCAGCGTGCCGGCGCGGCCCTCGATCGCCGCCGGGACGGCGTGCGGCTGCAGGTTCTCGAGCAGGTAGATGCTGTACAGGCCCTTGCTGTAGGTGCTGACCGCGATGCGCCCTTCGCCCTGGGTCGAGACCGACAGCGCCGGGCTGGTGCGCGCGATGCCGCTGATGCCGACCTTGAGGTCCGTCATCTCCTCGAGGCCGCCGTCGGCGAGGCTCACGCGGTACAGGTTGGGGGCGCCGCGCGCGTCGGACAGGAAGTAGATGTGCTGGCCGTCCGCGCTCCATTGCGGGTTGATGTTCTTGCCGCCGCGCAGGCTCGGCACCGGGGTGACGGCGCCGGTGGCGAGCGTGAGCCAGGCCAGCCGGTAGTCGCCGTAGGTCAGCTGGGCCGGGTCCGAGGTGAACTCGTCGGTCACGAACACCAGGCTCTTGCCGTCCGGCGCCCAGGCCGGTTGCATGGCGGCGTGCGGCCCCAGCGTCAGCGGCCGCGTGGTCCTGGTCGCGATGTCGAACAGGTGCAGTTGCAGCAGCCCGCCCTTGTTGCCGGCGAAGGCGATGCTGTTGCCGTCGGGCGACCAGGCCGGATGCAGCATCTCGACCAATTCCGGGAAGCGCTGCTCGAGGACCTGGTCGCCGGTCTCGACGTCGATGATGCGCAGCACCGGGCGCCCGTCGCCGACGCCGGCGAGCGCGACCTGACGCCCGTCCGGGCTCCAGGTGCCGGAGGTATAGAGGAATTGCAGGCTGTCGAGGTGCGAGTCGGTCGTGCTGCGGGTGAGCGTGCGCAGGACCTTGCCGCTCTCGACGTCCATCACGTACAGCTCGATGGAGAACAACTCGCGCTCGGAGAAGAACAGCAGGCGCTTGCCGTCGGGCGACAGCACCGGGCTGAGGTTGATGCGGCCCTTCTTCTTGTTGGCCTTGACCAGCACGCGGCCGTAGTCGCCGATCGGCTTGGCGGCCGCCACCGCCGGGCCGAACTCCGCCTTGAGCGCGGCGTGCCAGTCCTTGGACAGCTGCTTCTCCTCGATCTTCAGCTCGAGCCGGATTGCGGTGGCGACGTCCTTGCCCGCCACCGCGGAGCGCAGCAGCTTGGCCACCACGCCATCGCCGTAGCTGCCGGCGACGTAGGCCCAGAACGCGTGGCCCCAGCGGTACGGGAAGTACTTGGGCTTGTTGAGGTCCGCGATCACCGGCAGGTCGTCGCGCAGCACCGCGTCGCGCATCCACATCGCCGTCTGCGGGTCGGCCGAACCGATCGACAGGTACTCGGCCATGCCCTCGATGAACCACAGCGGCAGGCGCATGGCGTTGGCCTTGCTGGTCTTGCCGGAGGGGTCCTCCGCGAGCTTGCGCGCGATGTCGAACTGGAACGCGTGCACCAGCTCGTGGCCGAGCACGTGGTCGGTCTCGTGGCCGGCGCCGGCGGACGGCAACACGATGCGCCGCTTGAACATCTCGGTGAAACCGCCGGTGCCCTCGCCGATCTCGCCGGGCGTGGCGTTGGTCTGCCGGAAATGCGGATGGCCTGCGTACAGGATCAGCGCCTGGCGGCCCTTGAGCTCGTGGCCGAGCATGTCGTGGAGGCGGTGGTTCCAGCGCTCCATCAGGACGGCGGCGTCCTGCGCGGCGGCGTCTTCCTCGGGATAGGTGTAGATGTCGAAGTGTTCGCTCGACAGGATGCGGAACCTGGGGTCCTCGTAGCGCACCTTGTTGCCGCCGAAGTACTGCGCGGAGGCGCCGCCGGCGGTCACGGCCGCGGCCACGCCCAGGATCACCGCCGCACGCCAGGCACGGGAAGGCACCGACATCGGAACTCCGCGAGGCACTCGAGTCATCAATTCTCCCACCGACGGTGCGCGAGGGGAACCTTCCAGCACTCTCCGGAGGGTTCCTGAACGTTCGCTGAACAGGGCCTGCCTGTCCTCATGCACCCCTACGTTCGACCTGCCCCGAAGGATGCAGCTCAGGCCGCGGGCGTGATCTGCACCAGCAGTTGCCGGCCCTTGACCTGGGCGCCGGCCACGACGCTGACCGCCTCGACCTTGCCGTCCACGGGCGTGGCGAGCTGGAACTCCATCTTCATCGCCTCGAGCACCACCAGGGTCTGGCCCTTCCTGACGGTCTCGCCCGGCTGCACGTGCACCGCGACGATCTTGCCGTCCGAGTGCGCGGTGATGCGGCCGTCGGAGCCGGCGCCGGAGACTTCGGCCGGCGCGTAGGTGCGGTCGGTGAAGCCGAAGGTGCGCCCATCGGCGCACACGAAGACCTGGTCGGCCTGGCGCGCGTAATGCGCGCGGCCGCGGATGCCGTCGGCGATGTAATCGAAGGACCCGCAACGGGATCCCTCGCTACGCTCGGGATGACGACCGACGACGTCGATCGTCACCTTGGCGTCGCCGACGTCGGTCGCGAACAGGTGGCCGTCGTGCACCAGGACGTCGAGCACGTGCTCGGCGTCGCGCCACTTGAGCTTGAACTCGGCCGGCGTCTCGTGGGAGTTGTGCCAGCCCAGGTAGTCGTCGGTGAGGCCGGCGCTGTCCAGCAGGCGCTGGGCCTCGTCCTGGTACAGCGCGACCGCGGCAAGCGCCAGCTGGCGCGCGGTGGGCTGGTCGGCCTTGAGCTGCTCCTGCGGGAAATGCTTGCCGACGAACGCCGTACTGAATTCGCCGGAGGCGAAGGCCTCGGTGCGCAGCACGGCCAGCAGGTAATCGCGGTTGGAGGGCACGCCGAGCAGCAGCGTGTCGTCGAGCGCGTGGATCAGGCGCGAGCGCGCGATCTCGCGGTCCTCGCCCCAGGCGATGACCTTGGCCTGCATCGAGTCGTAGAAGGGGCTGATCTGCACGCCGTCGCGCAGGTAGGTGTCCACGCGAACGATGGGTTCGTTGTGGGAGCGGGCCATGCCCGCGACGTCGCGGCCATGGGCCGCTCCCACAGGAGCGCTCCACTTCAGCACCTTGCCGGTCTGCGGCAGGTAGTTCTGCGCCGGGTCCTCCGCGCACAGCCGCACTTCGATGGCCCAGCCCTTGCGGCGCGCCAGCACTTCTTCCTGGGTCAGTGGCAGTTTCTCGCCCTGCGCCACGCGCAGCTGCCATTCGACCAGGTCCACGCCGTAGACCAGCTCGGTGACGGGATGCTCGACCTGCAGCCGCGTGTTCATTTCGAGGAAATAAAACGCCTTATCGCGGCCGAGCAGGAACTCGACGGTGCCGGCGCCGACGTAGTTGACGGCCTTGGCGGCGGCGACCGCCGCCGCGCCCATCGCGCGGCGCAGCTTGTCGTCCACGGCGGGCGAAGGAGCCTCCTCGACCACCTTCTGGTTGCGGCGCTGGATCGAGCAGTCGCGCTCGCCCAGGAAAATGACGTTGCCGTGGCGGTCGCCGAACACCTGGATCTCGACGTGGCGCGCATCCACCACGGCCTTCTCGATCAGCAGCTCGCCGGAGCCGAAGGCGTTGGCGGCCTCGGAGCGCGCCGACTTGATCGCCTCGAGCAGCTTGCCGTCCTCCTCGACCAGGCGCATGCCGCGCCCGCCGCCGCCCGCGGCGGCCTTGACCATCACCGGCAAGCCGACCTTCCTGCAGTGCTTCAGCAACTGCTCGTCGGATTGTTCGGCCCCCTGGTAACCGGGCACGCACGGCACCCCCGCCTTGAGCATCCGCTCCTTGGCGGCGCTCTTGTTGCCCATGGCCTCGATCGAGCCGGCATCGGGCCCGACGAAGATCAGGTTCGCGTCCTTGCAGGCCTTGGAGAACGCGGCGTTCTCGCTCAGGAAGCCGTAGCCGGGATGGATCGCCTGCGCGCCGCTGGCCTTCGCCGCGGCGATGATCTTCTCGATGCTGAGGTACGACTCCTTGGCCGGCGGCGGGCCCAGGCGCACGGCCTCGTCGGCCTCGTGCACGTGCATCGAGTCGGCGTCGGCGTCGCTGTACACGGCGACGGTGCGGTAGCCGTGGCGCCTGGCGCCGCGGATCACGCGCACCGCGATCTCGCCGCGGTTGGCGACCAGCAGCTTGGTGAAGCGTTTCATCCCGTCATGCCCGCGCAGGCGGGCATCCAATTCTTCATTTCAAGTCCACGGTCCGCGGACACGCCTGCCGGCCGAGGAAGCCCTCTTCCGAGTACAGGAACTGCTTTTCGACGATGCCGGTGCCGGTGAAGTAATTGCACTTCATCATGGCGAGCTTGCGGTCGTCGGGTTTGTCGCTCCAGACCAGGAAGCCCTTGTTCGAGAAGAACAGGGCGAGCCAGGCGGCGAGGACGATGGCGGCGACGATGGCGAAAGTCTTGTTCTGTTGGGTCAAAGGTCTCTCCTTCCAGTGATTACTGCGCCCATTTGGGCAGGCGTTTTTCGATGAATGCCGCGGTGCCTTCGGCGCCCTCCGGGCTGCGCACTGCCTCGGAGAAGCGCCTGGCGGCGTAATCGAGCAGCGGGTCGAGCTCCATCTGCCCGACCTTCAGCATCAATTCCTTGGTCACGGCGTTGGCGTTGGGCGCGCAGCGGATGATCTGCTTGAGGGTGTCGGCCAGCAAGGCCTCGAGGCCGGCCTCGTCGCGAAACACGTCGTGGACGATGCCCAGGCGCCGGGCTTCCTCGCCCTTGAAGCGCCCGCCGCACACGCCGAGCCGGCGCGCCTGCGACAGCCCGATCCTTTGGACCACGAACGGCGCGATCTGTGCCGGCACGATGCCCAGCCCGGTCTCCGGCAGGCCGAAGCTCGCATCGACGTGGGCGAAGGCGACGTCGGCGACGCAGGCCACACCGAAGCCGCCGCCGAGCACCGCACCCTCGCAGATGGCGATGGTCGCCTGCGGCGCCTCGTTGATCTTGCGCAGGAAGCTGCCGAACTTGCGGTTGTACTCGGCGGCCGGGTCGCCGTCGCCCTTGCCTGCATTGCTGGTTTGCGCCATGCGGACCGCTGCCATGTCCTTGATGTCGCCACCCGCGCAGAAGTTTCCGCCGGCGCCGCGCAGCACGATGGCACGCACCTCGCGCGAGTCGCGCACCGCGTCGAACGTGGCCACGATGTCGGCCAGCAGCGCCACCGACAGCGCGTTGCGGTTGTCCGGCCGGTTGAAGGTGACGTGCAGCACGCCGCCGTCGCGCTTCAGCAGCAGGTTCTTGGTTTCAGGCAGGTTCATGGTTCACAAAAGGGGACGCAACCCTTTTTTCCTTTCGGGTCGAAAAAGGGTTGCGTCCCCTTTTTCATTTCTTCTTTCCGGGAGACATGCCGAGGTTCTTGGCGATGATGGCCATCATCACCTCGTCGGCGCCGCCGCCGATCGAGTGCAAACGCAGGTCCCGGTAGTACTGCGAGATCGGGTTCTCCCACATGTAGCCCTGCCCGCCCCAATACTGCAGGCAGCCGTCGGTGACCTCGCGCGCCACGCGCGCGCTCTTGAGCTTGGCCATCGAGGCCAGCAGCGTCACGTCGCGGCCGGCGAGCAGCTCCTCGGTGGCGCGGTAGGTCAGCGAGCGCGCCGCCTCGATCTCGGTCTTGAGCTCGGCCAGGCGGAAGTGCACGTACTGGTTGTGCAGGATCGGCGCACCGAACGCCGTGCGCTGCCCGGTATAGCGCACGGTTTCCTCGATGCACTTGTCCATCGACGCCAGGATGCTGGCGGACAGGAACAGGCGCTCGTGCTGGAACTGCTGCATCTGGTAGACGAAGCCCTTGCCCTCCTCGCCGATCAGGTGCTTCACCGGCACGCG
>JANNLM010000118.1:0-2449 GCA_031396825.1 Gammaproteobacteria bacterium
GGCGTGAAGCCCGGCAACATCGTCGGCGCCATCGCCAACGAGGCCGAGCTCGACGCCGCGAACATCGGCCGCGTGCAGATCTTCGACGATCACAGCCTGGTGGACCTGCCCGAAGGCATGCCCAAGGAAGTCTTCAAGCACCTGCAGAAGGTGTGGGTGTCCGGGCAGCAGCTCAAGATCGCCCGGCTTCGCAAGTAGGAGCGCCTCTTAGGCGCGACCAAATGCCTTCCTTTGACATCGTTTCCCAAGTCGACAAGCACCAGCTCGTCAACGCCATCGACCAGGCCCAGCGCGAGCTGGCCAACCGCTACGACCTGCGCGGCACCAATGCCGCGATCGAGCTCGAGAAGGAATTCGAGATCAAGGTCACCGCGGCCAATGACTTCCAGCTCAAGCAGGTCGTGGACCTGCTCAAGCCGCGACTGGCCGGGCGCGGCATCGACCTGCGCGCGCTGGACATCGGCCCGGTGGAAACCAACCTGGCCGAGGCGCGGCAGGTGATCAAGGTCAAGCAGGGCATCGAGCAGGTCAACGCCAAGAAAGACATCGCGGTGATCAAGGACGCCAAGCTCAAGGTGGATGCCTCGATCAACGGCGACAAGCTGCGCGTGACCGGCAAGAAGCGCGATGACCTGCAGCTGGTGATTGCCTTGCTGAAGAAGACCGAGCTGCCCTTGCCGCTGCAGTTCGAGAACTTCCGGGACTAGATCGCCTGCCCACACGCGTGCGCCGACGCCCACGCCCACTGGAAGTTGTAGCCGCCGAGCCAGCCGGTCACGTCCAGCACCTCGCCGATGAAGTACAGGCCTGGTACGCGCTTGGACTCGAACGTGGCGGATGAAATCTCGCGCGTATCCACCCCGCCCAGCGTGACCTCGGCGGTGCGATAGCCCTCGGTGCCGCTGGGCACCACCGGCCAGTCGTGCACCGCTGCGGCGATGGCGCGCAGCTCCTCGCGCTTGTACTGGTTCAGGGGCTTGCTCGGCGCCAGCAGCTCGCAAAAACGTTGAGCGAACCGTTTGGGCATCTGCTCCGCCAGCACCGTGACCAGCTCGGTCCGGGGCCGCTCGCGCTGGCTCTCGACCAGCAGCTCCAGCATGTCGCGGCCGGGCAGCAGGTCGATGCGCAGTGCGGATCTGTCGCGGCCATGGGCCGCTCCCACATGCGTTGGTGTGTCTCTTGTGGGAGCGGGCCATGCCCGCGACTCTTTTTGTCCCGGCTCCCAATAATTGGAAATCTGCAGCAGCGCCGGCCCCGACAGCCCCCGATGCGTCACCAGCATCGCGTTGTCGAAGCGCGCGCCGTTGGCGCTGGCCGACACCGGCAGGCTCACGCCCGACAGGTCGCTCCACTGCTCCAGCGGCCGGCCCGACAGCGTCAGCGGCACCAGCCCCGCCCGCGTCGGCAGTAGCTCGTGCCCGAACTGGCGCGCCAGTTCGTAGCCGAACGCCGTGCCGCCCAGCGTCGGCACCGACAGCCCGCCGGTTGCGACCACGAGCTTGTCGGCGCGCAGCTCGCCGAGGGAGGTCTGCACGACGAAGTCGCGGCCATGGGCCGCTCCCACAGAAGACGCTCCTACATGCTCAACTGCGATGACCTCGCAATCGGCATCAACCTGCACGTTCGCCGCAGCGCACTCATCCATCAGCAACTGCACGATCTGCTTCGACGAGTCGTCGCAGAACAGCTGCCCCAGCTCCTTCTCGTGCCAGGCGATGCCGTGTTTTTCGACCAGGGCGATGAAGTCGGCCGGCTGGTAGCGCGCCAGCGCCGACTTGCAAAAATGCGGATTGGCCGAGAGGAAGTGCTCCGGCCCGACGCGCAGGTTGGTGAAATTGCAGCGCCCGCCGCCCGACATCAGGATCTTCTTGCCGACCTTGTTGGCGCACTCGAGCACGCGCACGCGCCGCCCGCGCCGGCCGGCCGTGAAGGCGCAGAACAGCCCGGCGGCGCCCGCGCCAAGGACCAGGACGTCCACGTGGTCGCTCATTGGAGTATTTTGTCATTCCCGCCACCTGTCATTCCCGCGAAAGCGGGAATCCAGTGTTCTTCAGGAGCCTTTATGGACTACGCCTACGCTTATGCCTTCGCCGCCGGCTTCATCGCCACGCTGACCTTCCACCAGGGCACGCTGTTCGCCCTGCACAAGGCCGGCCTGTGGCCCAACCCGCCCTGGCCGATGACCCCGACCAAACCCCTCAACATCCCCGCCGTGATTTCGCTGGCGCTGTGGGGCGGCGTGTGGGGAATCCCCGCCTGGTGCCTGATCCGCGGCCTGGGCGGCGCGGACTATTGGATCTACGCAACGCTGTTCGGCGCGATCGGCCCGAGCCTGGTCGCGCTGTTGGTGGTGTTCCCGCTCAAGGGCCTGCCGCTGGCCGGTGGCTGGGATCCGAAGGTCATCCTTGCCGTGCTGCTCCTGAACGGCGCATGGGGGCTTGGCGTTGCG
>JANNLM010000123.1:0-2203 GCA_031396825.1 Gammaproteobacteria bacterium
CCGAGCTGCGCCGCATGCGCGAAGCCGGCGAGAAGATCGCCTGCCTGACGTGCTACGACGCCAGCTTCGCGCTGATCGAGGATCGGGCGGGCGTCGACCTGGTGCTGGTCGGCGACTCGCTCGGCATGGTCATCCACGGCCGCACGACCACCACCGCCGTGACCGTGTCCGACATCGTCTATCACTGCCGCGCGGTGAAGGACCACTTCAAGCGAGCCTTCCTCGTCGCCGACATGCCGTTCCTGTCGTTCGCGACGCGCGACCGGGCGCTCGACGCCGCGCAGCAGATGATGCAGGAGGGCGGCGCCAAGATGGTCAAGCTCGAGGGCGGCCGCGAGCAGGCCGACATCGTCGAGTACCTGACCGTGCGCGGCGTGCCGGTGTGCGCGCACCTGGGCCTGCAGCCGCAGCTGATCCACAAGATGGGCGCGTTCAAGGTGCAGGGCCGCGACGACGCCGCGGCTGCGGCGATGCTGCACGACGCCGAGGTGCTGCAGCAGGCCGGCGCGGACTTGTTGTTACTCGAATGCATCCCGGCGGCGCTGGGCCAGCGCATCACCGAGGCGGCGCGCGTGCCGGTCATCGGCATCGGCGCCGGGCCGCGCGTCGACGGCCAGATCCTGGTGCTGCACGACATCCTGAACATCTCGCCGAGCGTCACCATCGGCCGCAAGCCGCGCTTCGTGCGCAATTTCATGGACGGAGCGAAGGACATCGAGTCCGCCATCGGCAGCTACGTCAAGGCGGTCAAGGACAAGTCCTACCCGGCGCCGGAGCATTGCTTCTGACCTGTCGCGCCTGAAGGCGCTCCTACATGCACATCGTTCACACCGTTTCCGAGTTGCACGCGGCATTGCAGCCCTGGCGCAAGGCCCGCGAGACCATCGCCTTCGTGCCGACCATGGGCAACCTGCACGCCGGGCACGTCAGCCTGGTCGACAAGGCCCGCGAGCTCGGCGAGTGCGTGGTGGTCAGCATCTTCGTCAATCCGCTGCAGTTCGGGCCCAACGAGGACTTCGACAAGTACCCGCGCACGCTCGATGCCGACTGCAAGCTGCTGAAGAAGGCCAAGGTCGACGTGGTGTGGGCGCCCTCGGTCCAGGACATGTACCCCGGCGGCCATCCGCCCGCCACCCACGTCAGCGTGACCGGCGAGCTGACCGGGATCCTGTGTGCGCCGTTCCGGCCGGGGCATTTCACCGGCGTCGCCACCATCGTCAACATCCTGTTCAACCGCGTCGCCCCGGACATCGCCGTGTTCGGCGAGAAGGACTACCAGCAGCTCGCCGTGATCCGGCAGATGGTGGCGGACCTCGGGCTGTCGATCCGCGTGGTCGGCGCGCCCACGCTGCGCGAGCCCGACGGCCTCGCCATGAGCTCGCGCAACCAGTACCTCGCGCCGGAGGAGCGCAAGCGCTCGGCGCGGATGTACGAGACGCTGCAGTGGGTGGCGGGCGAGCTGGCTGGCGGCCGGCGCGACTACGCCATGTTGTCGCAGGAAGGGCAGGCGCGGCTGGTCAAGGCCGGCTTCAACCCGCAGTACCTCGAAGTGCGCGCCGCGGACCTGGCTGCTCCCGACGAAAAGACCCGGGACTTCGTGGTTGTCACCGCGGCCTTCATGGGCACGACGCGGCTGATCGACAACCTCCAGATTCGCGTTTGATTGTCGGCAAAGGATTGCCGACCTACGTAGGGCGGCATTCCCATGCCGCCGTCAATCCACTTCTTCCTGCCGCCGCTTGCCGAAGGTCGTCACCAGCTCGTTCTGCAGCCGCGGCGGCACCGCCTCGTAGTGGCTGAACTCCAGCGTGAAGCTGCCTTCGCCGGCGGTGTGGGACTTCAGCTTGTGGTGGTAGTCGCGCAGCTCGACCAGTGGCGCCTGCGCCTCGATCAGCGCCTGCGAGGCGCCGAGCATCGACTGGTTGCTGATGCGCCCGCGCATGCCTGACAGGTCGCCGGTGATGTCGCCGATCGAATGCGCCGGCGCGTTGATCATCACGTTCATGATCGGCTCGAGCACGATCGGCCGCGCTTTGGCCACGGCGTCGAGGAATGCCTTGCGGCCGGCGCTGATGAACGCGACCTCCTTGCCGTCCACCGGGTGGGTCTTGCCGTCGTACAGGATCACGCGCACGTCGTGCAGCGGGAAGCCCGAGATCGCGCCGGCCTGCAGCACCTGGCGCACGCCTTTCTCGACCGCCGG
>JANNLM010000141.1:0-37625 GCA_031396825.1 Gammaproteobacteria bacterium
CTCGAGGACCGCCTCAAGAACCTGCTCGACGCGGCGCGCGACAACGAGAGCCGCGCCGCCAACGTGCACCGGCTGGCGCGCTCGCTGATCCGCGCGCCGACCCTGGCGGCGACCCTCACCGCGCTGCGCCGCTGCCTGCGCGAGGACTTCAACGTCGACGACTGCTGGGTCGGCCTCTCGGCCGGCGCGCTCAAGCGCCACGACATCGAGGGCCTGCACGTGCTCGATCCGGCCGGCCCGGTGGCGAAGGCGTTCGAGAACTTCTTCCGCACGCGGCTGGTCGAGTGCGGGCCGCTCGACGAGGCGCGCGCCAAGCTGCTGTTCCCAAACGCCAAGGCGCTGCCGCAGTCGGCCGCGATCGTACCGCTGGAGAAGGAGAAGGACCTCGGCATGCTGGTGCTGGCGAGCGTGGATCCGCAGCGCTTCCAGCCGCGCCAGGGCCGCCTGTTCCTCGACATGACGGCCGACCTCGTCGCCGCGGCGGTGCGCGCGCGGCTGGGATGAAAAAGTGAAAAAAGGGGACGCACACAATTAAAAAAGATGTGCGTCCCCTTTTTGATGAGCTCGAGAGCTACCTCAAGCGCCTGACCAGCGTGCGGCGCGCCTCGAAGGCGACGGTCGACGGCCGCCGCCGCGACCTCGCCGGCTTCGCGCGCTACAGCGAGGAGGCCGCGCTGCCGGCGCTGGCGCAACTCGACACCCACCACGTGCGCGGCTACGTCGCCTGGCTGCGGCGCCAGAAGCGCGGCCCGGCGACGGTCAAGCGCCACCTGTCCTCGCTGCGCGGCTTCTTCCGCCACCTGGTCGACCACGGCACGCTGCGCGCCAACCCCGCGCTCGAAGTGCGCGCGCCGAAGTCCGCCCAGCCGCTGCCCAAGACGCTGACCCGGGAAGACGCCATGCGCCTGGTCGAGGCGCCGGCCGACGGCAGCAGCATTGCCACGCGCGACCGCGCCATCCTCGAGCTGTTCTATTCCTCGGGACTGCGCCTGGCCGAGCTGCACGGCCTCGACCTCGACGCGTTCGAGTCGGATTTCACCGAAGTGCGCGTGACCGGCAAGGGCAGCCGGCAGCGCATCGTGCCCGTCGGGCGCAAGGCGCGCGAGGCGCTGCGGGCCTGGCTGCGCGAACGGCCCGACCACGCCGGCGCCGGCGTGCGCGCGCTGTTCGTCAGCAGCCGCGGCACGCGCCTGTCGCGCAACTCGATCGGCGCGCGCCTGTCGCACTGGGCGCGCCGCGCCGGCCTGGGCGTGCGCGTGCATCCGCACCGGCTGCGCCATTCCTTCGCCACCCACCTGCTGGAGGAAAGCGGCGACCTGCGCGCGGTGCAGGAACTTCTCGGCCACGCCAGCATCTCAACCACTCAGGTCTACACGCACCTGGATTTTGCGCACCTGTCGCGTATTTACGACGCAGCGCATCCGCGGGCCCGGCGCAAGACCTGAAGCGATTCCGCTTGTGCAATGCACAAGAATGTGGATAATCGCGACGCCCTGCCGGCTTCCGGCAGGTTTTCCCCCTGAAAATTATGGAGTTGCACGTGAAGAATCTGATCCTGACCCTCGGCCTCGCCTCGACCCTGCTGATCGCCGCTTGCGGCAAGAAGGAAGAGGCGGCTGCCCCGGCCGCTGACGCCGTTGCCCCGGTCGCCGCTCCGGCCACCACCGACGCCGCTGCCCCGGCCGCCGCTCCGGCGACGACCGAAGCCGCGAAGACCGAAGAGCAGCCGAAGCAGTAAGTAGTCGCTTCAGGAAAAACGCGACCTTCGGGTCGCGTTTTTTTTTGCTCAGTGGCCGCCGGGCTTCCACTTCTTCGGCCCGGGCGGCAGGGCCGACAGCTTGGTGACCGTGGAGTCGCGCGACAGGCCGTGCTCCTGCATCCGCTCGAGGTAGCGCGCCCAGTAGCGGTCGCGGTTGGCGCCGAGGTCCTCCAGCACGTCCCACGAGTACAGCCCGGTGCTGTGGCCGTCGTCGAATACCAGGCGCACGGCGTAGCTGCCGACCGGGTCGATGCGCTCGATGGCGACCGTGCGCTTGCCCGGCACCAGCGTCGGCTCGCCGCCGGTGTGGCCGCGCACGTCGGCCGACGGCGAGAACACGCGCAGGTACTCGCACGGCAATTCGTAGCGCGTACCGTCGGCGTAGGCGACGTCGAGCACGCCGGACTTGCGGTGCAGCTGGATGGAAGCAGGGGCGCGCATCGTCCCTACAGGATATAGCGGCTCAGGTCCTCGTCGCCGGCCAGCTTCTGCAGCTTCTTGTCGACGTAGGCGGCGTCGATGGTCAGCGTCGCGCCGGAGCTGTCCGGCGCCTGGTAGGCGACGTCCTCCATCAGGCGCTCCATCACCGTGTGCAGGCGGCGTGCGCCGATGTTCTCGGTGCGCTCGTTGACCTGCCAGGCGATTTCCGCCAGGCGGCGCACGCCCTCCTGGGTGAACTCGACTCTGACGTTTTCAGTTTGTAACAGCGCGGCGTACTGCTGCGTCAGCGAGTAGCTCGGCTCGGTCAGGATGCGAACGAAGTCGTCGGTCGTCAGCGGCGCCAGCTCGACGCGGATCGGCAGGCGGCCCTGCAGTTCGGGAATCAGGTCGGACGGCTTGGCCATGTGGAAGGCGCCCGAGCAGATGAACAGGATGTGGTCGGACTTGAGCATCCCGTACTTCGTGTTCACGGTGCAGCCCTCGATCAGCGGCAGCAGGTCGCGTTGCACGCCCTCGCGCGAGACGTCGGCGCCAATCACGCCGCCTTCGCTGCGGCGGCACACCTTGTCGATCTCGTCGATGAAGACGATGCCGTTCTCCTCGACGTTGCGCAGCGCCTCGGCCTTCACCGCTTCCTCGTCGATCAGCTTGCCGGCCTCTTCCTCGGTCAGGTCCTTGAGCGCCTCGGCGATGCGCAGCTTGCGCGTGCGCGGCTTGCCGCCGCCGATGTTCTTGAACATTTCCTGCAGCTGGCCGGTCATCTCCTCCATGCCCGGCGGCACCATGAACTCCAGGCGCGCGGCCGGCGCATTGACCTTGACCTCGATTTCCTTGTCGTTGAGCTTGCCCTCGCGCAGCTGCTTGCGGAACACCTGGCGCGCGGACGTGTTTTCGGACTGGCGCGCCGGCGAGGGCTCGCCGAAGTCCTTCGGCGGCGGCAGCAGTGCGTCGAGGATGCGGTCCTCGGCGGCGAGCTCGGCCCTGGCGCGCACGCGCACCGTGGCCTGCTCGCGGGCCTGCTTGACCGCGGCGTCGGCGAGGTCGCGCACGATGGTGTCCACGTCCTTGCCGACGTAGCCGACCTCGGTGAACTTGGTCGCCTCGACCTTCACGAACGGCGCGTTGGCCAGCTTCGCCAGCCGGCGCGCGATCTCGGTCTTGCCCACGCCGGTCGGGCCGATCATCAGGATGTTCTTCGGCGTGATCTCCCCGCGCATGCCCTCGGGCACCTGCTGGCGGCGCCAGCGGTTGCGCAGCGCGATCGCCACGGCCTTCTTTGCGGCGTGCTGGCCGACGATGTACTTGTCGAGCTCCTGCACGATCTCCCTCGGGGTCATTACCGATGGCACCGGCGGCTGTACGGTCATGTCATTCATCCCAGGATCTCGATCGTCAGCGAGTGGTTGGTGTAGATGCAGATGTCGGCGGCGATGTGCAAGGCCTTTTCGACCACGTCGCGCGCCGCCAATTCAGTGTTGTCGAACAGCGCGTGCGCTGCGGCCTGCGCGAAGGCGCCGCCCGAGCCGATCGCCATGACGCCCTTCTCGGGCTCCATGACGTCGCCGTTGCCGGAGACCATCAAGGTCGTGTTCGTGTCGGCCACGATCAGCAGCGCCTCGAGCCGGCGCAGGTAACGGTCGGTGCGCCAGTCCTTGGCGATCTCGACCGCGGCGCGCTGCAGCTGGCCGCCGTGCTTCTCGAGCTTGCCCTCGAAGCGCTCGAACAGCGTGAACGCATCGGCGGTGCCGCCGGCGAAGCCGGCCAGCACCTTGTCGTCGTACAGCCGGCGCACCTTGCGGGCGTTGCCCTTGACGCGCGTGTTGCCCATCGACACCTGGCCGTCGCCGCCGAGCGCGACCTGGCTGCCGCGGCGGACGCAGAGAATGGTGGTGCCGTCGAATTGCTTCATCGGGGAGTCCTGCGGGGTATCTGTCCGATGATGGGGACGCTCCCGGGGTGTTTCAAGGCGGCCCCGGGGAAGTCCTCGAGCGGGGCGGGGCGGGCAATGGCGTAGCCCTGGCCGTAGTGCACGCCGGCCGCGTGCAGGTAGTCGCGGATCGCATCGGTCTCGACGTACTCGGCCACGGTCGGGATGCCAACCTGCGCGCCGACCGCCAGCACCGCGCGCACGATGGCCTGGTCCACCGGGTTGCGCAGCACCTCGCGGATGAAGCTGCCGTCGATCTTGAGCAGGTCCACCGGCAGGCGCTTGAGGTAGGTGAACGACGACATGCCGCAGCCGAAATCGTCCAGCGCGAGCGTGCAGCCGAGCCCGCGCAGGCCGTGCATCAGCGCGGCCGCGGCGCCGAGGTTGGCGACGGCCGCGGTCTCGGTGAGCTCGAAATACAGCATCGAGGGTGGCAGCGCGTGCCGCGCCAGCGTGTCGCGCACGAACTCGGGCAGCTGCGGATCGCGCAGCGATTCACCGGACAGGTTGATGCCGAAGCGCTGGCGCGTGAGCGCGGGTTGGCGCCGCACGGCCCCGCCCAGCATCGCGCCGGCGCGCGCGATCACCCAGCGGTCGATCAGCGGCATCAGCTGGTAGCGCTCGGCCGCCGGCAGGAACGCGCCGGGCAGCACCAGCTCACCGCCGCCGTCGGCCAGGCGCAGCAGCAGCTCGTGGTGCGACGGCGGTCCGCCGGCCAGCGGCGCGATGCTCATGAAGTGCAGCCGGAACTGGCTCTCCTCGATCGCGGTCTTGAGGCGCGCCACCCAGCGCAGCTCGCCGCGCCGGCGCGCGATGGCGAGGTCGTGCGGCCCCGACGAGTGGATTTGATTGGGCCCCTGGTCCTTGGCGACGTAACAGGCCGCGTCGGCCGCCCCCAGCACCGACACGGCCCCCTGGCTGGCGGCATTGATTTCCACCACGCCGATCGAGGCACCGACCGCGAAGCTGCGGTACTGCCAGGCGAAGCGGAAGTCGCGGATGGCGTCGCGCAGCGCGCCGGCGATGCGCGCAGCCTGCTCCAGCGCGCAGTCCCGCAGCAGGACGGCGAACTCGTCGCCGCCCAGGCGCGCGAGGGTGTCGCCGGCGCGCACGTGCGGCGCGAGCAGCGCCGGCAGGCGCCGCAGCAGGTCGTCGCCGGCGGCGTGGCCGCAGCTGTCGTTGACCACCTTGAAGTGGTCGAGGTCGAGGTAGCACAGCGCGTGCCGGCGTCCCTCGGTGCGCGCGCTGCGCAGCAGCGCGGCAAGCGCGTGCTCGAAGTTGCGGCGGTTGGCCAGCCCGGTGAGCGGATCGTGCAAGGCCTGGTGGCGCAGCCGGCGCGCCAGCCGCCGGCGCTCGCGCTCGGCCAGCAGCAGCGTGCGGCGCGCGCCGCGCTCGGCGTCGATGTTCTTCAGCGTGCCGCTGACGTGGGTGGGGCGCCCGTCGGGCCCGCGCACCAGGCGCCCGCAGCCGGCCACCCAGGTCCAGCTGCGATCCTGCGTCAGCATGCGCGTCTCGTAGGCGAGCAGGGGCGTGTCCCCGCGCAGGTGCGCCTCGAAGATGCGGCTGACGCGGATGGCGTCGTCGGGATGGATGATGGCGACGCCGGTGTCCCAGCTGGCCTGCAGCCGGGCGGGGTCGTAACCCAGGTTGCGGGCGCAGCGCTCGTCGACGTGGAAGTCGCCGGTCTCGACGTCGAGCTCCCACAGGCCCAGGCCCGAGGCCTCGAGCACGCGTTCGAGCCGGTCCTGGTCGTCACGCAACGGGCGGATGCTGCTGACCATGTTGTTTCCTCTGGCGGGACTGGTCTTGGCGCGAAAGCCTAACCCCGCGGCGCCGGGGAACGCCAAAAACGGGCCTGCGGGGCGCTCGGGCTAGAATCCCGGGCTCAATGGCCGATACCAAGACCACCGACTTCGGATACCAGCAGGTTCCGCTGGGCGACAAGGCCCGGCGCGTGGGCGAAGTGTTCTCGTCGGTCGCCGGCAGCTACGACCTGATGAACGACCTCATGTCGCTCGGCGTGCATCGCCTGTGGAAGCGCTTCGTCATCGACCTCGCGGGCGTGCGCGCCGGCGAGCGCGTGCTCGACGTGGCCGGCGGCACCGGCGACCTCACCGCGGCGTTCGCCAAGCAGGCGGGGCCGGGCGGCCTGGCCGTGCTGACCGACATCAACGGCGCGATGCTCGGACAGGGCCGCGCGCGGCTGCTCGACCGCGGCGTCACCGGCGTGCCGCTGGCGCAGGCCGACGCGCAGTGCCTGCCGTTCGCGGACGACAGCTTCGACTGCGTGACGATCGGCTTCGGCCTGCGCAACGTCACCGACAAGGACGCCGCGCTGCGCTCCATGCTGCGCGTGCTCAAGCCGGGCGGCCGCCAGCTGGTCCTGGAGTTCTCCAAGCCGGTGAACCCGACCTTCGCGAAGCTCTACGACGAGTACTCGTTCCGCGTGCTGCCGGCGCTGGGGCGGATGGTGGCGAACGACGAGAGCGCCTATCGCTACCTCGCCGAGTCCATCCGCATGCACCCCGACCAGCAGACGCTCAAGGGCATGATGGAGAACGCCGGCTTCTCGCGCTGCCAGGTCTACAACCTGACCGGCGGCATCGTTGCGGTGCACCGGGGCTTCCGGTGAGCGCGCCGCCGCTGCTGTGCGCCGCGCTCGAGATCGCGCTGAACCGCTATCTCGCGCTCGAGCCCGACGTCGCGGCGCAGGTCGGCCGTCTCAAGGACCGCGTCATCGCGCTGCACGCGCTCGGGCCGGACTGGGAGTTCTACCTGGTGCCGGGCGCCGGCGGCGTGACCGTGCTCGACGCATGGCCTGGCAAGCCCGACGTGCGCATCTCGGCGGGACCGGGGGCGCTGCTGCGCCGCGCCTTCGGCGCTGCCGCCGAAGGCGGCGCGGGCGTGCCAGGTGTGCAGGTCGAGGGCGACGCCGACCTGCTGCAGCGGTTCTCGAGCCTGATGGCCGGCGTGGGCTTCGACTCCGAGGAGTGGCTGGCGCGCTTCGTCGGTGGCGGCGCCGCGCATCGCCTCGACCAGGGCCTGCGCGACTTCTTCGGCTGGACCCGGCGCTCGGCCGACACGCTCGCGCTCGACACCGCCGAGTACCTTCGCGAGGAGACGCGCGACCTCGCGCATCGCGCCGACGTCGAGAAATGGGGCGAGGGCGTGGAGGCGGCGCGCAAGCGCGGCGAGCAGCTCGCCGCGCGCATCGAGCGGCTGGAGCGGCGGCGATGAACTTCGCCGACACGCGGCGCCTGTGGCAGATCCAGCGCGTCGTGCGCAAGTACGGCCTGATGGAGTTCGTGCCCGGCCGCACCCCTACCAAAAAGACGCCGCGCGGCGAGCGCCTGCGGCTCGCGCTCGAGGAACTCGGCCCGGTGTTCGTCAAGCTCGGCCAGGCGCTGTCCACGCGCCCCGACATCCTGCCGGCCGACGTCGCCGTCGAGCTGGCCAAGCTGCAGGACCAGGTGCCGCCGTTCCCGGGCGCCGCCGCCAAGGCCGAGGTCGAGCGCGCGCTCGGCCGCCGGACCGAGGACCTGTTCGCGAGCTTCGACCTGGTGCCGCTGGCCTCGGCCTCGGTCGCGCAGGTGCACGCGGCGCGGCTGAAGGAGGCGACGGTCGCACCCGGCACCGGCCTCGAGGTCATCGTCAAGGTGCTGCGCCCGGGCGTCGCCGGGATGATCCGCCGCGACGTGGACCTGATGCACTCGATCGCGCGTTACGTCGAGTACTGGATCCCGGAGTCGCGGCGGCTCAAGCCGCGCGAGGTCGTGCAGGAATACGAGCAGGTCATCTTCGACGAGCTCGACCTGATGCGCGAGGGCGCCAACGCCAGCCAGCTGCGGCGCAACTGGCTCGGTTCCGAGCTCATCTACCACCCGATCGTGTTCTGGGACTACACGCGGCCCTCGGTGCTGGTGCTCGAGCGCGTGCACGGCATCAACATCGACGAGGTCGACAAGCTGCGGGCGCTCGGCGTGGATTTCCAGGCCTTGAGCGAGCGCGGCGTCGAGGTGTTCTTCAAGCAGGTGTTCCGCGACAACTTCTTCCACGCCGACATGCACCCCGGCAACATCCTGGTGGACGCCACCGACCCGAAGAAGCCGCGCTACAACGCGGTGGACTTCGGCATCGTGGGTTCGCTGACCGCGAGCGACCAGCGCTACCTGGCCGAGAATTTCTTGGCCTTCTTCAACCGCGATTACAAGCGCATCGCCGAGCTGCACGTGCAGTCCGGCTGGGTGCCCGCGAGCACGCGCGTCGAGGACTTCGAGTCGGCCATCCGCACCGTCAGCGAGCCGATCTTCGGCAAGCCGATCAAGGACATCTCGTTCGGCTTCTTCCTGGTGCGGCTGTTCCAGATCGCGCGCCGCTTCCAGATGCCGGTGCAGCCGCAGCTGGTGCTGCTGCAGAAGACGCTGCTGCAGGTCGAGGGCCTCGGCCGCCAGCTCTATCCCGACCTCGACCTGTGGAAGACCGCCAAGCCGATCATGGAAGAGTGGATGCGCAACCGCCTCGGCCCGGTGGCGACCTTCGAGCGCGTGCGCGCGCAGCTGCCGGCGCTGCTCGACACCCTGCCGGAGCTGGCGCAGCGCGCGCTGCAGCGGCTGTCGCAGCCTGGGGATCCGGGCGAGATCGCGCGCCAGCGCGTGCTCGAGCAGCTGCGCGACGAGATCCGCGAGGGCCAGCGCCGCAACCGGCTGCTGGTGATCGGCGCCGCGCTGGTGATCTCGGCGGCGCTGGTCTACGGCCTCGACGGCTTCCGGCCGGACGTGTACGGCTTCTCGTTCCTGTGGTGGCGCTTCAGCGCGCCATTGTGGACGTGGCTGCTGGGCCCGCTGGGCCTGTGGTGCTGGTGGCGAGCGTCAAGGCGGGACTGAGCCGCAACTGCCGGTAAGGCCCGCGCACGCCCGCCTGCCGCGCGATCAGTTCCGAAGGCGCCACCAGGCGCACGCCGTAGCGCGCCGCCAGCTGCGGCAGCTCTTCCTCGAGCACCTTGAAGGTCTCCGGATACGGATGGCCGATGGCCAGCGCGCGCTCGTTCTGCAGCGCTTTGGCAATCAGCACCTTGAACGCCGCGCGGACCGCGGTTTCACCGCGGTCCGTGTCGAGGAACACGTTGCGTTCGGCCGTGGGCACGCCGTGCGCGCGCGCGGCGCGATACGCCACGCTGCCCGCCGTGGTGCGGCTGTCGATGAAGTAAAGGCCGGGGTGGCGGCCGATCTCGCGCATCAGCCAGTCCATCGGCGCCTCGCGCGCGGTCAGCAGGCTGCCCTGGTGGTTGTTCACGCCGCTGGCGTAGGGCACCGACTCGAGCGCGCTGCGGAAGTACGCGGCCACTTGCTCGCGGCCGGTGTCCACCGTCAGCGACGTCGGGTGCGCACGCGCGGTGCCGGCGGGCTGCAGCGGCAGGTGCAGCAGCACTTCCTTGCCGCGCTCGTAAGCGTGCAGCGCCTGCACCCGCGTGTATGCCGCGCCGGGCAGGAAGGCCAGCGCGACCGGACCCGGCAGGCGCGCGGCGTGCAGGCCGGCGAGGTGCTGCTCGCCGAGGTCGTCGATGATGATGGCGATGGTGGCGCGCGCGGGGGGCCTGGCGACGCGCGGCGCCGGCGCGAGGCGCAGCTGCTTGTGGCCGCGCGTGACGGCGGCGTCCATGGCTTCGGCGTTGGCCGCCGGGCCGGCGCACGCGGGCGCGGCGACCAAGGCGGTGAAGAAGAGTGCGACCCAGCTGCCCCAGCCGGTCGCCGCGCTCAACTCATTTGCTCCCGACGATGATCATGCCCTTGAGCAGGTTCAGGGCTTCGTACAGGGCGTAGTCGTTCTCGACCAGCGCCTGCTGCTCGTCGGCAGCCTTCTTGCGCTGCTCGGCCTGCTCCGGCGTCTCGGCCGGGCGTTGCTCGCCGTCGAGGCGGCCTTCGAGGTCGGCCTCGGTGAGGGCGTCGGCGGCCGGCGCCTCGGCCTTGCTCACCTTGACCGGGCGGATGGTGATGTCGGGGCCGATGCCCTCGGCCTGGATCGAGCGGCCGCTCGGCGTGTAGTAGCGCGCCGTGGTCAGCTTGATGGCGGAGTCGTTGTGCAACGGCAGGATGGTCTGCACCGAGCCCTTGCCGAAGGTCTTGCTGCCGACCAGCAGGGCGCGTTTGGAGTCCTGCAGCGCGCCGGCGACGATCTCGGAGGCGGACGCCGAGCCGCCGTTGACCAGCACCACCAGCGGCTTGCCGTCGAGCAGGTCGCCCGGCGTGGCGTTGTATTCGCGGTTGGCGTCGCTGACGCGGCCCTTGATGCTGACGATCGTGCCCTTCTCGATGAACGCGTCGGTCACCTCGACGGCGGCGTTCAGCACGCCGCCCGGGTTGTTGCGCAGGTCGAGCACCATGCCCTTGAGCTTGCCGTCCGGCGCGGCCTTCTTGAGCTTGCGGAATTCGTCGGCCAATCCCTTGCCGGTCGAGCTCGAGAACGTCGTCACGCGCAGGTAGGCGATGCCGGGCTCGAGCATGCGGCTGCGCACGCTCGACACGGCGATGATGTCGCGCTTCATGTCGAAGATCAGCGGCTCGTTGGCGCCTTCGCGCGCCACCGTCAGCACGATCCTGGTGCCCGGCTCGCCGCGCATCTTCTTGACCGCCTCGGTCAGGCTCATGCCCTTCACCGGCGCATCGTCGATCTTGATGATGAGGTCGCCCGGCTGGATGCCCGCGCGCGCCGCCGGCGTGTCGTCGATCGGCGCAATCACCTTCACGAAGCCGTTGAACTGCTGCACTTCGATGCCCAGGCCGCCGAAGCGGCCCGAGGTCTGCACGTTGATCTCGGCGAACTCCTCCTTGTTCAGGTAGGAGGAATGCGGGTCGAGCCCGGCCAGCATGCCGCGCATGGCGTCTTCGAGCAGGGCGTCGTCGGACACCGGCTCGACGTAGTCGGTTTTGACCCGGTTGAGGATCTCGACGAAGGTCTGCATGTCGCGCAGCGGCAGCGCCTCAGGCTTGCTGCTCTTGTCGGCCAGCACGCCGTAGGTGAGGGTGATGCCGCCGCCAAGGACCACGCCCAGGACCAGGGCGGTGTGGGTACGCATGGAACGCATGAAACGGGCACTCCAAAACGAGCAAAACTCGCCTTCAAACATTAGCACAGGCGGGGGTCGGGGACCCTGCTTTTTTTGGGCCTTTTCCCGGCTATTTCCGAGCCACCGTCGCGCCCTTCAGCCAGGCCGACGGGTTGATCGCATCGGTGCCTTTGCGCAGCTCGAAATACAGCCCGTTTTTCTCGTGCCCGCCGGTGGCGCCGACGTTGGCGACGACGTCGCCCGGCTGCACCCAGTCGCCGACCGCCACCGCCACGCTCTGGTTGTGACCGTAGAGGGAGTAGAAGCCGCCCTCGTGCTCGAGCACGGCAATCAGCCCGTAGCGGTGCATCCAGCCGGTGTAGGCCACGCGCCCGGCGGCAACCGCCTTGACCGGGGCGCCCTCGGCGCCCGCGATCCACAGTCCGCTCCATTTCAGGCGCCCCGACTTGGGCTGGCCGTACTGCGCCAGCAGGCGGCCCTTGAGCGGCCAGGGCAGCTTGCCGCGCTGCTTGGCGAACGGCTTGCCGCCGACCTGGGCCGGCACGTCGGCCAGCGTCTTGCGCAGCTCGCGCAGCAGTTTGGTGAGCTGTTTTTCGTCGGCCTGCAGCTGCTGCAGCTCGTCTTCCTCGCCGGTGATGCGCTCGCGCAGCGTCCGCACCATCTCCTGGCGCTCGGAGCGCAGCGCCTCCAGCGCGGTCAGCGTGCCCTCGTGGCGGCTGCGCGTGACGTCAAGCTCCGCGGTCTCCTGCTTGAGCCGCGCCGACAGCACCTCGAGCGCCTGCACCTGGTCGAGGATCTTGTCGATGCGGCGCGCGCGGGCGCGGTTCAGGTAGTCGTAATACGTCATCACGCGCGACAGCTGCTGGCTGTGGTCCTGGTTCAGCGCCAGCTTGGTCTGGCCGCGCTGGCCGATGATGTAGCTGGCGCGCACTTGGCGCGCGAGCGACTTCTTGTGGCGCTGCATCAGCAGCTCGGCCTCGCGCCGCTGCAGCTCGGTGCGGCGCCGGCGGGCGGCCTGCTCGGCGATCTGGTCGCGCAACCCGTCGAGCGTGGCGCTCAGCTCCGTGTAGCGGCGCTCGGAGTCCTCCAGCTGGTCGCGCAGCTGGTCGCGGCGGCTGCGGTCGCGTTCCAGCGACTGCTCCAGGCTGGCGATGCGCCCGCGCAGCTTGTCGAGCTGCTCGGCGTTGCGCTGCACGCGCTCGTCGGCGCCGGCGGCCGCCGTCGCCAGGCCGAGCGCCGCGGCCAGCAGGATGGCTGCCGCCCGCGCGGCTATAATCCGCGCCCCTGCAACCGGGCCCGCCTCAAGCATCCGCCGTCCGATGGATCAACTCCTGCATTTCATCAGCCTGCACCCGGTGCTGTTCTCGGCGCTGGGCGTGGCCACCGTCCTGCTCATTCTGAACGAAATGTCCGGCGTCGTGACCGGCGAGAAGCGGCTGTCGCCGGTCGAGGCGGTGCGCCTGATCAACGACCGCCACGCCCTGGTGCTGGACGTGCGCGCGCTGGCCGACTTCAAGAAGGGCCACATCCTCAACGCGCTGAACGTGCCGCAGGCCAAGCTCGGCGAGCGGCTGGGCGAGCTCGGCAAGGACCCCGCGCGGCCCATCGTCGTCTACTGCGCGCTCGGCGGCGTCGCGGCGCAGGCGTCGCACGAGCTGAAGAAGGCCGGCTTCACCGAGGTCTATCCGATCCGCGGCGGCCTCAACGGCTGGCTTGGCGCCAGCCTGCCGGTGACGACGCGCTAGCTTAGAATCGTCGCTCGTGAAGAAGATCACGATGTACAGCACCCGCTGGTGCCCGTTCTGCGTCATGGCCAAGCGCCTGCTCGCGGCCAAGGGCGTCGCGGTCGATGAAGTCGCGGTGGACAGCGATCCGGCGCGGCGCATCGAGATGGTCCAGCGCAGCGGCCGGCGCACGGTGCCGCAGATTTTCGTCGGCGAGCGCCACATCGGGGGATTCGAGGACATGGCGGAACTGGACCACAAGGGCGAGCTCGATCCGTTGCTCGTCGATGCCACGCGGGGCGGCGCATGAGCGATCCCGTCCCGCCACGCCAGGTCGTGCTGCAGAAGGTCTACGTCAAGGACGCCTCGCTGGAGAGCCCGCAGGCGCCGCAGGTGTTCACGCGCACCTGGCAGCCGCAACTCGACGTGCAGGTCACCAGCTCGCTGGCGACGCTCGGCCCCGAGCAGCACCAGGTGCTGCTGTCGGTCACGGTCACCGCCAAGCTCGAGCAGGACGTGGCGTTCCTCGCCGAGGTGCACCAGGCCGGCCTGTTCCTGATCAAGGGGGTCGGCGACGAAGGCGAGCGCCGCCGCGTGCTCGGCACCGAGTGCCTGAGCATCCTGTACCCGTTCGCGCGCGAGGCGGTGGCGGACCTGGTGCAGCGCGGCGGCTTCCCGCCGCTGCTGCTGCAGCCGATCGACTTCGCCGCGCTGTACCAGGAACACCTGCGCACGAGCGAAACGGCGCCCCACTGAATGACCGCGATCGCCGTGCTGGGAGCGGGATCCTACGGCACGGCCCTGGCGATCCAGCTGGCGCGCCTCGGCAACGACACGCGCCTGTGGGGGCGCGACGCGGCGCGCATGAGCCAGCTCGAGGCCGACCGCGCCAACGCCGAATACCTGCCGGGCTGCAAGTTCCCGCCGTCGCTCAAGCCCACCTCGGACCTGCGCGCCGCCGTGGCCGACGCCGAGGACCTGCTGCTGGCGGTGCCGTCGCACGCGCTGCATGCGGTGCTGCGCGTGGTGGCGCCGCTGCTGCGGCCGGAACAGGGCATCGCCTGCGCGGTGAAGGGCATCGAGCCGGAGACCGGCAAGCTGATGCACGAAGTCATCGGCGACATGGTCGGCCGCGAGCGCCGCTTCGCGGTGATCTCGGGCCCGACGTTCGCCAGGGAAGTGGGCAGGGGCATGCCGACCGCGGTGACCGTGGCCTCGGCCGACCCCGAGTACGCCGAGAAGATCGTGCACGCGCTGCACGGCAACGGCTTTCGCGCCTACACCTCCGACGACGTCATCGGCGTCGAGGTCGGCGGCTCGGTCAAGAACGTGCTGGCCATCGCGGTCGGCATCGCCGACGGCCTGGGCCTGGGCGCCAACACGCGCGCGGGCGTGATCACGCGCGGGCTGGCCGAGATCATGCGGCTGGGCGAGGCGATGGGCGGGCGGCGCGAGACCTTCATGGGCCTGGCCGGCCTCGGCGACCTGGTGTTGACCTGCACCGACGACCAGTCGCGCAACCGCCGCATGGGCCTGGCGCTGGCCAAGGGCAAGTCGGTGCAGCAGGCGCTGGCCGAGATAAAACAAGTGGTCGAGGGCGTACGCGTCGCGCCCGAGGTGCTGCGCCTCGCGCGCAAGCACAACGTCGAGATGCCGATCAGCGAGCAGGTCGCCGGCGTGCTGGCCGGGCAGATCACGGCGATCGACGCGGTGCGCAGCCTCGCCACGCGCCCGCCGCGCGCCGAGGCGGGTTAGCGCGCGCCGGAAGGCGTAAACTCGGTCCACGGCAGGCCCGGAGACATTTCAATGCGCCGTCCCATCCCGATGTTGTCCCACGCCCTCGCCATCGCGGCGCTGGCGTTGTGCGCCGCCGCGCCGGCCTCCGAAGACCCGTTCGAGCCGGACACTGCGCCCACCGCCGAGCAGATGACGGTCGACCTCATCGTGGTGCGGCCACTGTCGCTGGTCGGCACCGTGCTCGGCACCGTCGTGTTCATCGTCGCGCTGCCGTTCAACGCGCTGACGCTGAACTTCAAGGACCCGGCGCGCCGCCTGATCCTCGAGCCGGCCAAGTACACCTTCGTGCGGCCGCTCGGCGAACTGGAGTAACTACGGCACCTCGTTGCCGTCGGCGTCGAGCACCTTCACCTCGCCGAAGTTCAGCTTGCGCACCTTGGCCTCGATCTTGGCCAGGTCGCCGACCACCAGCCAGGTCAGCGCCTCCGGGCGCACCAGCCGCTTGAGCGCCGCGTTGGCCTGCGCCGCGGTCAGCCCGTTCACCTTGCCGACGAACTCGTTGTAGTAACCGTCCGGCAGGCCGAAGGTCAGGATGTTGACGAACGAGCCGGCCACCTCGGGCGTGGTCTCGTTGTCGCCCGGCAGCGACAGCACCAGCGCCTTGCGCGACTGCTCGACTTCGGATTCCTTCAGCGGCCGCTTGCCGATCGCCTCGACCAGCTCCTTGCGCAACTCGACCATGGACTCGGCGCTCTTGTCGGTCTGCACCGAGGCGTAGGCGAGGAACGGCCGCGGGCCGCGCGCCTCGACCAGGCCGCTCGAGGCGCCGTAGCTCCAGTGCTTGTCCTCGCGCAGGTTCATGTTGATGCGCGAGGTGAACAGGCCGCCCAGCGCGGTGTTGGCCGCCTGCATGGCGATGTCGTCCGGATCGGACTTCGGCGGCGCGACGTGCGCGGCCAGGATCAACGACTGCTCCGAGCCGCTGCGGTTGATCAGGAACACGCGCGGCCTGGGCGGCAGCGCCACCGGCGCCACGTTCTTGGCCGGGCGGGCCTCCGCCGGCGCCTTCCAGCCGCCGAAATATTTCTCGAGAACCGGCTTGACCTCGGCCAGCGTGGTGTCGCCGACGATCAGCAGCGTGGCGTTGTCCGGGCGCACCCAGCGCTGGTGGAACGCACGCAGCTTGCCGGTCGTCAGCGCCTGCACCGTGGCCTCGGTGCCGTTGCCGGAGCCGGCGTTGCCGTAGGCGTGGCCGGGCCCGAACAGCAGCTTGCGGTAATTGCGGAAGGCGATGCCGTCGGGCTGGACTTTCTCCTGCTCGATGTCGGCCAGGCGGATCGCCTTGAGCCGCGCGAAATCCTTCTCCGGGAACGCCGGATGCAGGATGACGTCGGCGAACAGCTCGACCGAGTCGGCGAGGCTGGCCTTGATCGCCGACAGGTTGATGTACGAGCTGTCCTGGATGGAGCCGGTGGAAAGCTGGGCGCCGAGCTGCTCGGCGCGCGCGGAGATCTGCAGCGCATCGCGCGTGGCGGTGCCCTCGTCGAGCATGTTCAGCGTGAACTTGGCGGTGCCGGCCTGCTCGGCGGTGTCGGCCGACAGGCCGGCGTCCACGATCAGGTTCATCTGCACCACCGGCGCGTTGTGGCGCTCGGCCAGCGCCAGCCTGAGGCCGTTGGACAGCGTGTCGCGTTGCAGCGGCGGCAGCGCCAGCGCCGGCGGCGCGCCGGTGGCCGGCAGCGTGCTGCGGTCGGCGCCGGCCTTGGCGACGCTGCGCTCTGGAATCGGCAGCACGTGCAGCACGAAGCTGCCGTCGGCCAGCCAGCGCTGCGCGGCCTCGCGCAGGTCGCCACGCGTGGCGTCCTGTTGCCACTTCAGCCGCTGCTTGTAGAAGTCCGGCGAGCCGCCGAGCGTCTGGCTCTCGGCCAGGATGTGCGACTTGCCGCCGAAGCCGTCGATGCGCTCCAGCCCGCGCACGATCCCGGCGTAGCGCACGGTCTTGATGCGGTCGAGCTCGTCCTGGGTCGGGCCCTCGCGCAGCAGCTTCGCCATTTCCTCGTCGACGCGCTTCTCGACGTCGGCCAGCGTCGCGCCGGGCTTGACCATCACGTCGATCTGGAACTGCGAGCCGAGCTCGAACGGGCCGGAGCCCGCGCCGACCGCGGTGGCGACCTGGTCCTGGTAGACCAGGCGCTTGTACAGGCGGCTGTTCTTGCCGCCGGCGAGCACGTCGGAGACCAGGTCGAGCAGCGTGAAGTCGCGATCGGTGATGCCCGGGATGTTCCACGCCTTGTACAGGCGCGCCTGCGGCACGCGGTCCTGCAGCGTGGCGCGGCGCTCGCCGCTCATCTTCGCGATCCAGGCCTGCTGGCGCTTCAGCGCCGGGCCGGCGGGAATGTCGCCGAAGTAATGCTCGACTTTCTTGAGTACTTCCTGCGGCTGCACGTCGCCGGCAATGACCAGCGTGACGTTGGCCGCGCCGTAGTACGTGCTGAACCACTCCTTGACGTCGGCCAGCTTGGCGGCGTTGAGGTCTTCCATCGAGCCGATCGTGGTCCACGAGTACGGATGGCCGGCGGGATAGGTGCTGGTCGTCATCAGCTCGTCGACCTTGCCGTAGGGCTCGTTCTCGCCCTGGCGCTTTTCGTTCTGCACCACGCCACGCTGCTCGTCGAGCTTTTTCTGGTCGATCACGCCCAGCAGGTGGCCCATGCGGTCGGACTCCAGCCACAGCGCGAGGTCGAGCGCCGACACCGGCACGTTCTGGAAGTAGTTGGTGCGGTCGAGCCAGGTGGTGCCGTTGACCTTGGTGGCGCCGGCTTTCTCGAGCGGCCGGAAGAACTCGTCGTTGAAGTGCTCCGAGCCGTTGAACATCAGGTGCTCGAACAGGTGCGCGAAGCCGGTCTTGCCGGGTTTCTCGTCCTTGCTGCCGACGTGGTACCAGAGGTTCACCGCGGCGATCGGCGCCTTGTGGTCCTCGTGGATGATCAAGGTCAGGCCGTTGGCCAGCACGTGCTTCTCGTACGGGATGTCGAGCGTGGCCAGCGGCGGCGACTTGCCGGCCGGCGCGTCATCGTCGTAGGGCTCGATCGTCACCGTGGCCCCCTCGATGGTCATGTTGCCGCAGGCGGCGAGCAGCGCCGCGACGGCAACGGGGAGGAGCGCGACAGGTATGATTCTGGGCATGGGGCAATCCATCGGAACTTCGGGGTGTCGGGCAGCTTAATGATTGTTCGCGCCGCGGCAAAGCTGTGGGTGCCGGCGGCGGCGCGGCCGCGCTTCGCGCTCAGCCGCGCCACGCACCGGCTGCGCGGCGCGCGCTGGCGGCCTTCGCCCAACTTCGATGCGCGGCCGGATCCGGCCGACATCAGCCTGCTGGTCGTGCACGCCATCTCGCTGCCGCCGGGGCGCTTCGGCGGGCCCTGGATCGACCGCCTGTTCACCAACGCGCTCGACCCGCGGGCCCACCCGTACTTCAGGAAGATTCACCGGCTCGAGGTTTCGTCGCACCTGTGCGTGTTCCGGGACGGGTCGGTCACGCAGTACGTGCCGTTCGACCGCCGCGCCTGGCACGCCGGCGCCTCGCAATTCGAGGGCCGCGGGCGCTGCAACGACATCTCCATCGGCGTCGAACTGGAGGGCAGCGACGACCAGCCGTTCACGCCGCTGCAATACCGCCGGCTCGGCGCGATCGCGGCGGTGCTGATGCGCGCCTACCCGGCGATCACCGCGGCGCGCATCGTCGGCCACAGCGACATCGCGCCGGGGCGCAAGACCGACCCGGGCCCGCAGTTCGACTGGCTGCGCCTGCACGCGGAGATCGACGCGTGACCTTCATCGGCGTCCTGCTGGCGCTGGCGGCCGAGCGCATCCTCGGCCACCTGCCGCGCGTCGGCGAGCCGATGGTGCTGCAGCAGATGGTCGTCACGGTGCAGCGCATCGTGCCGCTCGGCGTCTACTGGCGTTCGGGGCTGGCGCCGGTGCTGCTGCTGGCGGTCGGCACCGCGACGGCCGCTGCGCTCGACTGGTGGATCAGGCTGCCGCTGGCGGACCTGGCGTACGGCAGCGTGGTGCTGTTCCTGTGCCTGGGCCCGCGCGGCCTGGCCGGCGACATCCACCGGCTGATCGAGGCCTACGACAGGGACGACCTGGCGGCGCAGCGCACGCTGACGCTGACGCTGCTGCGCGTACCGGGCCCGCAGGCCACGCGGCGGTCGATGATCGGCGCCTTGTTCATCCAGTCGCACGAGCGCCTGTTTGGGGTCTTGTTGTGGTTTTTCGCCGCCGGCCCCGCCGGCGCCGTGCTGTACCGGCTCGCCAGCCGCATCCCGCGCTTCGTGCACGAGACCCGGCCCGACACCGGTGCCGAGCGCATGGCGGTGATGCTGCATGCGGCCGCCGCGTGGATTCCCAGCCGCATCAACGCCGCGCTGTTCGGTCTCGCCGGCAGCCTCGACCAGGCGCTGCTGCGCTTCCGGCAGTTGCAGGACGAGACCTTCGCCAACTGGCGCGAGCGCACCTGGGCCACGCTCGGCGAGGTTTCGGCCGCCTCGCTCACGGTGGACGAAGGCGAGGCCGGGCCGATGGTGCCGGCCACGATCGAGGAATGCCTGCGCGAAGTGCTGGCCATGCAGCAGCGCGCGCTGCTGATCCTGCTGGCGGCGTTCGGGCTGTTCACCGCGGGCGGCTTCATCACGTGAGGCGTCCGGCCGCGGTGCTATGGCTCGTGCTGGCCGCGATGCCAGCGGGGGCGGCCGAGCGCGTCGTCGCGCTGTCGCCGCACCTGGCCGAGCTGGCCTGCGCGGTGGACGCGTGCGACCAGCTGGTCGGCGTGGTGGCGTGGAGCGACTTCCCGGAGCGCGTCAGGCAATTGCCGCAAGTGGGCGACGCCTACGCCGTCAGCGTCGAGCAGGTGGTCGGCTTGCGGCCCACCTTGGTGCTGGCCTGGGACGGCGGCACGCCGCGCGAGACCCTCTCGCGCCTGCGCGGCCTCGAGCTGCGCGTCGAGACCGTGGCCATCCGCAGCGTCGACGAAGTCGCCGCCGGCCTGCGCCAGGTGGGCGCCTGGCTCGGCACCCAGCCGGCCGCCGAGCGCGTCGCCAATGCCTACGCGGCGCGGCTGGCGAGCCTGCGCGCCGCGCACGCCGCCGATCCGGTGGCGCGCGTCTTCTACCAGATCGAAACCAACCCGGCGTACACGGTGAACCGCGACAGCCCGATCAGCCAGGCCATCGCGCTGTGCGGCGGGCGCAACGTCTTCGCCGACCTGCCGATGCTTGCCGCGCCGGTCGGCCGCGAAGCGGTGGTGGCGCGCGACCCGCAGGTGGTGATCTACACGCGTCAGGACGACGTGGGCGCCATCCGCCGCTACTGGCAGGGCGGCCCGCACGTCGCCGCTTCTCGCGCCGGCGCGCTGTTCGCGATCGACGGCAACCTGCTGGATCGGGCGACGCCGCGCCTGCTGGACGGCGTCGAACAGCTGTGCGCGGCGATCAGCGCCGGCCGCGCGAAGTACCCCGCCACTGCGTTTCCTGCGCCCGCCGCGCCCGCGCCAGGGTCCGCGCCGCCACGAAAAGGAAGTCCGACAGGCGGTTGAGGTAGCGCGGCGTCGCCACGTTCAGCGGTTCCTGCGCATGCACCGCCCACACCGAGCGCTCGGCGCGCCGGCAGATGGCGCGCGCCAGGTGCGCGGCGGCTGCGGCGGGCGAGCCGCCCGGCAGCACGAAATCCTTCAGCGGCGGCAGCTTCGCGTTCAGCGCTTCGATGTCCGCCTCGAGCGCGAGCAGGTCGGCGTCCTTCACCAGCGCCGTGCCAGGCATCGACAGCTCGCCGCCGAGGTTGAACAACTCGTGCTGGATGCGCGTGAGGGTCCCGCGCAGCGCCTTCGGCAGCTTGAGCTCGAGCAGCACGCCGAGCTGGCTGTTGAGCTCGTCGACGTCGCCCATGGCCTGCACGCGCGCGTGGGTCTTGGGCACGCGCGCGCCACCGGTCAGCCCGGTGTCGCCGGCGTCGCCGGTGCGCGTGACGATCTTGCTGAGGCGGTGGCCCATGCCTTCGAGCTTAATCGACCGCCCAGCGCAGCGTCACGGTGCCGGAGCGCCCGGCTTGGCGATAGCCCTCGACCGTCTGGTAGTCCTGGTCGAGCACGTTCTCGACCTTGGCCTGCACCGACCAGTGCGCGCCGAGCGGCGCGCGGGCGCCGATGTTGAGCAACGCATAGCCCGGCAGCGTGGCCGGCGTGAAGGTGCCCGAGTCGAAATCCGCGCGCGGCCCGACGCCGAGCACGTCGAGCGACAGCTCGGTCAGCCCGAGGTCCGCGACCGCCTGCAGCGACGCCAGGCGCTTCGCGCGCCGCACCAGCCGCGGCCCGCTGCTGCAATCCGGATCGCAGGCGCGCGGGTCCTGCGCGGTGGCGCTGACGCGCACGGCCAGGCCCGAGGCGGCCTGCCAGCGCGCGCCGAGCTCGACGCCCTCGTTGCGCGCGCGATCGACGTTGCCGGCGAGGAAGGTGTCCGGGTCGAAGCCGATCAGGTCGTCGTAGTCGGTACGGAACGCGCGCAGCTCCGTGCGCAACGCGCTGCCGAGCTGCTGGCGCACGCCGGCCTCGTAGCTGCGCGCCCGCTCCGGGCCGAGGTCCGGGTTGCCGAAGCCCGGGAAGTAGCGCTCGATCACGTTGGGCGCGCGAAAGCCGGTGCCGGCGCCGAGCGACAGGCGCGTGCCGGTGCCGAGCTCGTAGCCGTACTCGGCGGTCCACAGCGCCACCGAGCCGAACGCGTCGTGGTCGGCGAAACTCGCGGCGAGCAGCGCGCGATGCGCCCCGGCGTACAGCTCGTCGGCCAGCGACACGGTGTGGACCTCGCGGGTTTCGGCGACGCCGCCGGCGTGCGTGCGCTCGCGGGCCGATTCGAGCCCCAGCGACAGGCGCGTCCACGGCGTGGCGCGCCAGTCGTTCTGCCAGCGCGCGGCGCTGCGCTCGTTGCGCGTGCGCGCGCCGCTGAACGAGCCCTCGACCACTTCCAGGTCGTCGAGCGTGTGCTCGACCGAGACACGCGAGTCGAGGCCGGCGAGCGGCGCGCCCTGCGCGCCGATGGACAGCGCGCGGTTGCGGAAGTCGAGCGCGGCCGGACTGGTGTAGGCGCACGGGAAGCAGAACGGGTCGGCATCCTCGACGTACTCGCTGCTGCCTTGGGCGCTCCACAGGCCGGCGTCGAGCCGCAGTCCGCCGAGCTGCGCGTCGCCGCGCAGGTCGAACGTGATGTTGCGATGGGCGCGCTGCGCGTCACTGTCGGTGTGCGGCGCGAAGCCGCGCGCGTCGAGTCGCGACAGCTGCGCCTGCACGGCGGTCTCCGCGCCGCCGGTCGAGCCGCGCGCGACCCACTCGCGCGTCTCGTACGACGCGCCACGCGCCTGCAGCGAGCCGCGCGCGCCGTCCGGGCGGCGCGTGATGATGTTGATCACGCCGCCCATGGCTTCGGAGCCGTACAGCGTCGAACGCGGTCCGCGCACGATCTCGATGCGCTCGATCAGGTCCGGGTTGATGTTCTGCAGCGCCGCGCCCTGCGTGGCCGGGTTGAGCCGCGCGCCGTCGAGCAGTACCAGCGTGTGCTGGCTGTTGCCGCCGCGGATGAAGGCCGCGGCAAACTGGCCCGGCCCGCCGGCGCGCGCCACCTCGACGCCGGCGGCGAAACGCAGCAGCTCGGCGGCGTCGTTGGCCTGGGCGCGCTCGATGTCGGCTCGCGTGATGACGGTGATCGCGGCGAGCGTGTCGGCTTCGCGCACGGCGGTGCGCGTGGCGGTCACCACCAGCGGTTCGAGTTCGGTGGGGGCTTCTTCGGCGTGGACGAATGGCGGCAGAAACGCGGCCGCGAGCACAACGTGGCGCAGGTGCATGGACGCTCCGGTGCCTGCGTCCCCGCAGGCGTTGGCGTGTGGACCCGGGCCGGTCTCCGGACTCGTGGCGCTGCGCCTCGACGCCTTCCCGGCTTGCGGTAGGAGCGCCTCTCAGGCGCGACCGTGTTGCCAGTGACTTCTTGTCGAAGCGATGTTGCCACTCACCGTTGCGGGGGCAGTGCCGGCCTTTCACCGGCTTCCCGTACACCCGGGGCGTACGCATTGTAGGGGCCTCGCGGCTATGATGCGCGGCGATGAAAAACATCCACCTCGACGTCGCCCTGCAGGCCGCCGCCGCCGCCGGGCGCATCATCCGCAAGGCGTTCCGCGGCAAGTTCAAGGTGCGCTACAAGGCCGACGCCAGCCCGGTGACCGAGGTCGACGAGGCGGCCGAGGTGGCGATCCGCCGCCTGCTCAAGAAGAAATTCCACGGCCACGGTTTTTACGGCGAAGAAACGGGGAGGGACCACACCGACGCCGAGTACGTCTGGCTGGTGGACCCGATCGACGGCACCAAGGCATTCGTGCGCGGCTATCCGATTTTCTCCGTGCAGATCGCGCTGATGCACAAGGGCGAGTTGGTGCTCGGCGTGTCGCACGCGCCCTGCTGGGGCAAGGGGGAGACGCTGCACGCGGTGAAGGGCGGCGGCGCCTGGCGCGGCACGGAGCGCGTGCGCGTGTCCGACGTGTCGCGGCTCGACAAGGCCACGCTCTCCACCGGCAACCTGGCGACGCTGGCCGATTCACCCGGCTGGTCGCGCCTCGGCGAGCTGATCCCGAAGCTGCACCGCATCCGCGGCTACGGCGACTTCCTGCATTACCACTACCTCGCGTCCGGCAAGGTGGACGCCGTGATCGAGTCCGATGTCGGCATCCTCGACATCGCCGCGCTGGCCGTGATCGTGCGCGAGGCCGGCGGCACCTTCACCGACCTGTCCGGCGCGCCGGTCGGGCTCGGCACGCGCAGTGTGCTGGCCACCAACGGCAGCCTGCACGAGACGGTGCGCAAGGCGCTGGCGCACCGCGCCGCTATAGGCTGAGCGGCGGCTCCCGCAGCGAGATCACCGGCCATCCCAGGCGCACGGCCTCGGCGCGCAGCGCGTCGTCCGGATCCACCGCGATCGGTCGCTGCACGTGGCGCAGCAGCGGCAGGTCGTTGTGCGAGTCGCTGTAGAACGTCACGCCCTCGTTGCGCTCGCCGCGCTCCGCCAGCCACTGCTCGAAGCGCCGCACTTTGCCCTCGCGATAGCACGGCACGCCCGCGATCGCGCCGGTGTAGCGGCCGTTCACCTGCTCGGGATCGGTCGCCAGCAGTTCGTCCACGCCCAGCAGCTGCGCGATCGGCTCGCTGACGAAGCGGTTGGTGGCGGTGATGATCAGCAGCTCGTCGCCCTGCAGGCGATGGCGCTCGAGCAGCGCCGGCGCGGACGGCGCCACGATCGGGTCGATGACGCGCTCGACGAAGCGCGCGCGCAGCGGCAGGAGTTTCTCCGCGCCCAGGCGCACCAGCGGCTCGAGCGCGAAGCGCGTGTAGGCGGCGATGTCGAGCGTGCCGGCCTTGTAGTCGGCGTAGAACTTGTCGTTGTTGCGCTTGTGGTGGTCGCGCTCGACCAGGCCCTGCTCGATCATGAACTCGCCCCACAGGTGATCGCTGTCGCCGGTCAGCAGCGTGTGGTCGAGGTCGAAGATGGCGAGGCGCATGCGAAGGGTGGCGTCGGCGGGGCGTGGGGCGCGCCAATATACAATTGCCGCATGGTTGATGCGGAAGGATTTCGTCCCAACGTGGGCATCGTGCTGGCCGACGCCGCGGGGCGCGTGGCCTGGGCCAAGCGCATCGGCATGGAGGCCTGGCAGTTCCCGCAGGGCGGGCTGGCCCCGGGCGAAGGCCCCGAGCAGGCGCTGTACCGCGAACTGCGCGAGGAACTCGGCCTCGCGCCGGCCGACGTCGAGCTGCTCGGCGCGACGCGCGAGTGGCTGCGCTACACGTTGCCGCAGCGCTTCGTGCGCAAGGGCCGCGTACCGCTGTGCATCGGCCAGAAGCAGAAATGGTTCGCCTTGCGGCTGCGCGCGGCCGACAGCGCGGTGCGCTTCGACCTGGGCGATCCGCCCGAGTTCGACCGCTGGCGCTGGGTGGACTACTGGCACCCGCTCAAGGAAGTGGTCGCCTTCAAGCGCGCCGTCTACGAGTCGGCGCTGCACGAGCTCGAGCCGCTGGTGAAGGGCGCGGGCGCCACGGCGCTGCAACCCGGGTGCGCGGCCTAGGCGCGATTCGCGCGCTGCTGGCAGCCGGCCTCATCGCCGTGCTGGCCGCCCCGGGCTGCGCGTCGATGTCCGAGCAGGATTGCCGCGCCGGCGACTGGGAGGCCGTCGGCCGCGCCGACGGCGAGCGCGGCGCGCGCGGCAACGCGATCGAGCGCCACCAGAAAGCCTGCGCACGGCACGAGGTCGCGGTCAGCGAGGACGCCTGGCGTGCCGGCTACGCCAAGGGCCTCGAAGCCTTCTGCTCGCCCAAGGGCGGTTACGCCGCGGCGCGCAACGGCCAGCTGCACCACGACGTCTGTTTCGGCTTCGAGCAGGAGCCGAAGTTCCTGGAGGCGTTCGGCCACGGCAAGGACGTCCACCGGTTGCTGAGCGAGGTCCGCGAGATCCGCCGGCTCAAGCGCGACTTCGACATGGCCGCGCTGTCGGGCGACTACAACGACTACGAGATGGACGACATGCGCCGGCGCGCCGCCACACTCGAAAGCGAACTGCAGCGGCGCGAGTGGCAGCTCGACAAGCTCGACAAGGAATACTCCGCCAAGTACGGCGTGCCGCCGCTGACGCTGTCGGACCTCAACCGCTGAGCCGGCGCTAGAACTCGAATTCCAGCTCCCAGCGCAGGCGCCAGTCCTCGGCGTCGTCGGTCAGGCCGGCGAGGATCGCCGCGTCCCACTTGAACTTGCCGTGCTCGCCCATGCGGCCCTGCCCGAACACGGCGGGTCCCAGCAGGTGCGCATCCTCGACGCCGAAACCCTGGATGCCGCCCTCGACGGCCGTACCGCTGCGCCAGCGCGACTGCAGGGTGTAACCGAGCTCGTTCTCGGTCTGGAAGCCGTTGCCGAAGGCCCATTCGGCGAGCAGGTTCAGGTTGTGCACCAGCGGGCCGGTTTCCTTCTGGAGCATCGGGCCGACCTCGAGGCCGTACGCGTACTCGACCTCGAGCGGCAGCTTGAGCTCGGCGAAGAAGCCCAGGTCGACGAAGTACTCACCCTGCTCGGTCAACTGGAAGATGTTCTCCCACTCGAGTTCCTCGGCCTCGAGCGAGGCGTCCGGCTCCTTCTCGATCTCGAGCACGGCCTCGGTGAACCACCAGGCCGTGACGCCCTGGCCGAAGTCGATGACGTAGGCCTGCGTGCCGTTGAGTTCCTCGCGCTCGTCCTTGACGTAGCCGCTGCGGAACTCCACCTCGGTCTCGCCGTACTCGACCAGCGGCCGGTAGACCTTGTCGGCGACGCCGGCTTCGGCGCGCGGCGCGGTGAAGGATGCGGCCGCGGCGGCGAGCAGGACGACAGGCAAGGCGGCCCGCGAGGCGACGGGCAGGGGACGACCGAAAAACCTCATTGCGACTCCGATGATGACGAGGGTGGTGAGATAGAACGCGAGTTGCATGCCGGCTGGCTGCGCGTCGTAGCCGATCAATGTGCTTAGCACTTGGCCGGCCAGCGAGTCGTGCGCGACGATGCCCGAGGAATCCCACAGCATGTCGCCCCACGACGGCAGGTAGTCGGCCTGGATCAGGAAGCCGGCCGCCTGCGACGCCATGCCCGCGGCGAGCAGCAGGATCATCCAGCTGGTCACGGTGAAGAAATGCCTGGTCGGCACGCGCAGCAGGCCGAGGTACAGCAGCACGCCCAGCACCGTTCCGGCGGCGAGGCCGGCGCCGCTGCCGGCGAGCATCGACAGGCCGCTGGAGCCGCCTGCCGCGATGCCGTACAGGAACAGCACGACTTCGGAGCCTTCGCGCAGTACCGCCAGCGCGATGACCGCGCCGAGCGCATACAGCGGGCGCGCGCCCGACTGCACGGACTTGCCGAGCGCGCTCATCTCCTGCGCCATCTCGCGGCCGTGCCGCGCCATCCAGACGTTGTGCCAGCCGAGCATCGCGACCGCGATCAGTAGCACGCTGGCGTTGAAGATCTCCTGGCCCATGCCTTCGGCGGCGCCAGCGATGACCTCGGCGAACAGGGCCACCAGGCAGGCGCCGGCCGCGCCGGCCACGATACCGGCGGTGACCCAGCTGTTGCGCGACGGCACGCCGCGCGTGGCCGCGCAGGCGATGCCGATGACGAGCGCCGCCTCGAGGACTTCGCGGAAGACGATCAGCGCGCTGCTGAGCATGGCGGCGGCCTTACTTCGCGATCAGCCTGCCCTGCGCCGTCTTCGGGTTGAACTCGCCGAAGAACGGGTAGGTGCCGGCCTTGAGCGGGCCGACGAAGATCGTCGCGGTAGCGCCGCCGGGAATGACCTTCTCGCGGTTGAGCTCGTGGCTCTCGAATTCCTCGGGCGTCGGGTCGGCGTTGACCACCTTGATCTTGACCTTCTGCCCGGCCGGCACGGTCAGCTCGGCCGGCTCGAACTTGTGGTCCTTGATGGTCAGCGTGAACTCGGCCGGGGCGTCGGCCGCAGTGGTGGCGGCCGAGAAGGCGAGGACGACGGCGGGCAACAGCGTCTTGAGCAAGCGCATCGGAGCTCCTTGGATTACTGGAAGTTGTATTCGACGCCGGCCTGCACCAGCCGCGGCGCGCCCGGCAGGATGCCGCGCGTGCGGTCGGCGATGTAGGCCTTGTCGAACAGGTTCTTGGCGGTAACGAACACGCCGAAGCCGGTGGCCGGCAACTGATAGTTCAGCGCGGCGTTCCACACCGTGTAGCTGGCGATCTCGCCGACCTGGCCGTTGCCGTTGGCAGCCGCGTCCTGCGTGTTGGCGAAGTCGGCGTACTGGCTGCCGACGTAAACCGCCTCGAGGCGCCCATCCACGCCGGCGGGGTGGTTGTAGCCGAGGGCGGCCGTGATGAGGTCCTTCGGCGCGTAGGGCAGGCGGTTGCCCGCGGCGCTGCCGGTCACGGCGGTGCCGTTGTCGACGCGGATGAAGGCGCTCTCCTGGTCGGCCGTCGGCAGCCAGGTGTAGGCCAGCTCGAAGAACGGGTTGTGCGCGCTGTCGAGCCACTGGCCCAGTTCCGCGTGCGCCAGCAACTCGGCACCTTCGTAGCGCGTCTTGCCCGTGGCCAGCGGCGTGCTGCCGCCGGCAATCGAGCCGACGGCGATCTGGCGCTCGAAGTCGTTGAGGAAGACCGTGCCTTCCACGCTGAGGCCGGAGGCCGGGCGCGTGCGCGCGCCGATCTCGTAGTTCCAGCTCTCTTCGGCGTCGAGGTCTACGGTGACGCCCGCGTTGCTGATCAGGTCGGCCGTCGCCGGCGGCGCGAAGCCGCGATGCACGCCGGCGAACAACGTCGCCGTCCCGGTCGCCGTCCAGGTCGCGCCGAAGCTCGGCAGCCACTCGGTCAGGCCGGTCCTGCCGCTCGCATCGGTGAGGCGGTTGGTGCGCTCGTAGCGCACGTGTTCGATTCGCAGCGCCGGGATCAGCGCCACGCTGCCGAAGGCGAAGCGGTTCTGCAGGAAGGCCGAGTAGGCCTGGTTCAGGCGCTCGTTGCTCTCGGCCAGCGTGCCGTCGCGCGCGGTGGCACCGGTGCCGATTTTCTGCAGGCGGTCCTGCTCCTCGAAATGCGCGCGCACCCCGGCCTCCAGCTCGCCGCCGGCGCCGAACCACGCGTGCGCGAGCCGCAGGCGCGGCTCGAGGCCGTAGCTGTAGTACTGGCGCAGGTTGCCGATGTTGGCGTCGCAGGTGTCGGGATCGACCTGCTGGCCGGCCGCGCGATCGGTCACGATCTGCTGGCAGGCGGCGAAGCGCGGGTCGCTGTTGCCGACCGGGTTGAACGTGGTCGTGCTCGACTGGCGCCACCAGTCGCGGCTGAAGCGGCTGCCGTACAGGTTGGTGACCAGCGTCGCGCCGGCCAGGGGCATCTCGTGGGTCAGCGACATGCCCTCGCGGTCGGCGACGAAGAAATCGTTCTTGAACGGGTTGTGGGCGCTGCCGAAGTTCGCGTACTCGGCGTCGGTCAGGCCTGAGTAGGTCAGCTGCGAATCCTCGGCGTAGTAGTTGGCGCGCGCGGTGAGCGCCTGACCGCCGCCGAGCCCGATCACGGCCTTGTAATTGAGGTCGTCGAGTTCCGAATGCGTGTTGTCGCGCGCCGCGTCGCCCTGCTTGCGGACGTAGTCGAGCAACATGCCATGGCCGCCGACGAAGCCGCGCGCATTGAGATATTCGCGGTTGCCGCCGGTCAACGTCATGCCGCCGCTGAAGTCCTCCGGCGGCGCCGGCGTGATGTAGTTGATGACGCCGCCGACGGTCTGCGGCCCATAGATGTTCTGGCCGGCGCCCTTGAGGATCTCGATGCGGTCGAAGCGCTCCACCGGCGGGTGGTAGTAGCTGGCGTTGTCGCCGTACGGTGCGAAGGCCAGCGGGATGCCGTCTTCGAGCAGCAGGACCTTGGTCGAGCGCGTCGGGTTGAGGCCGCGGATGCCGATGTTCGGGCGCAGCCCGAAGCCTTCCTCGTCGCGCACGTTGACGCCGGCGGCCTTGCGCAGCGCCTCGTTGGTGGTCATGACGCGGCTCAGGTCGAGCGTTTCGCGGCCGATGACCTGCGCCGAGCCGGGCAGGTTCCTCTGGCGATCCGGCTTGCCAATGACTTCGATCACCGGCATTTCGACCGGGGCCTGCTCCACTGATTCCGTTGCCACTTCCGGAGCCGCCGCCTCCGGGGCCGCGACTTCCTGGGCCATGACCGGTGCGCCGAGCGCGCACAGCAGCAGGAGGCAGTTGCGCTTGAGCATCTTGTCTTCCTGTGGGCGGTCCTGATGCGGCGCAGCAGGAGAGGGAATCCTAGGCCAGTACGATTCGTAATGCAAATCGTTCTCATTTAGCTTTCTGTTACGATAAGGCCATGTACGTCTGCATCTGCAAAGCCGTGTCCGAAAAGCGCATCGTCAAGGCCGTGGACGAAGGCGCGACCACGCTCAAGGACCTGCGCGAAGCCACCGGCCTGGGAACGGGCTGCGGCAAGTGCGTGCCGCAGGCCTACCAGCAGCTGCGCGAGGTGCTGGAGCTGCGCCACTCGCCTGCCGCGCGTCACGAGATCGCCGTGAAGTCCCGCTGATCGCGCTAACGCGAATCAGAAGCGTTAATAACTTCCGCTGAAACAAACGTTTAGCTTGCCGGCCGAAAGCTCCGGCGCGTAAGCTCGTGCGCGTTCAAACAGGAGATGCGCATGCGCGGTGATGCCAAGGTCCTCGAGTTCCTCAACCTCGCGCTCAAGAACGAGCTGACCTCGATCAACCAGTACTTCCTGCACTCGCGCATGGCCGGCAACTGGGGTCTGAAGAAGCTCGAGAAGAAGGAGTACGAGGAATCCATCGACGAGATGAAGCACGCCGACGCGCTGGCGAAGCGGATCCTCTTCCTCGAGGGCCTGCCCAACCTGCAGGACCTCGGCAAGCTGTACATCGGCGAGGACGTGCCCGAGATGCTCGCCGCCGACCTCAAGCGCGAGAAGGAAGCGCACCCGCTGTACAAGGAGGCCATCGCGCACTGCGAGAAGGTGCAGGACTACGTCTCGCGCGACCTGCTCACCGAGATCCAGGAAAGCGAGGAGTCGCACATCGACTGGCTCGAGGAGCAGATCGGCCTGCTCGAAAAAATCGGCCTGCAGAACTACCTGCAGTCGATGATGGGATAGGAGCGCCTTCCGGCGCGACGCTTCACGTCGTCGGCTTCAGCACCGCGAGCAGCACCATCGCGATCAGGAACAGCGCCGGAATTTCGTTGATCCAGCGGAAGAACTTCGCCGAGTGGGTGTTGCGGTAGTTGGCGAAGTCCCGGTAGATCAGCCACAGCCACACGTGGTACGCGACGAGACCGATCGCGAGCAGCAGCTTCATGCGCAGCCACGGCGCCATCAGCAGGCTCATGTCGCGCCAGATTATCCACGCGCCGAAGGCGAACGTCGCGACCGCGCCGATCGTCATGATGATGAACAGCTTGCGTTCCATCTGGCAGAAGCGGCCTTGGCCGGTCGCATCCTTGACGCCGCAGTGGTAGACGAACAGCCGCGGCAGATAGAACAGGCCCGAGAACCAGGTCACCATGAAGATGATGTGGAAGGCCTTCAGCCAGAGCATGGAAAGTCGCGGCGAGGCGCTCGTAATAAGGGCGCTGACAGCCTATCATCGCGGCACTCTTGACAGGGGTATTGCGCGCGCATGATCGAGGTTGGAATCGTCGGCGGCACCGGCTACACGGGTGCCGAGCTGCTGCGGCTGCTGGCCCGGCATCCTGACGCCCGCGTGCGAGTGCTGACCTCGCGCCACGAAGCCGGCACGCGCGCCGACGCGCTGTTCCCGCACCTGCGCGGGCGCTGCGACATCAGTTTCAGCGCGCCCGACGCGCAGGCACTCGCGGCCTGCCAGGCGGTGTTCTTCGCCACGCCTCACGGCACCGCGATGCAGATGGCGCCGGCGCTGCTCGAACGCGGCGTCAAGGTCATCGACCTGTCGGCCGATTTCCGCTTCAAGAATCCCGATCGCTTCCGGCAGTGGTACGCCATGGACCACGCCAGCCCGAAACTGCTCGGCGAAGCCGTGTACGGCCTGCCGGAGGTGCACCGCGACGCGATCCGCTCGGCGCGCCTGGTCGGCTGCCCGGGCTGCTATCCGACGGCGGTGCAGCTCGGCCTGCTGCCGTTGCTGGAGAACCAGCTGGCGGTGCCGGGATCGCTGATCGCCGACTGCAAGTCGGGCGTGAGCGGCGCGGGTCGCGAGCTCAAGGCGACGTCGCTGTTCTCCGAGGCCGCGGAATCGCTGAAGGCCTACGGCGTCGACGGGCACCGCCACCACGCCGAGATCGAGCAAAACCTCGCGCGCTTCGACGGCGAGACCGTGTCGGTGACGTTCGTGCCGCACCTGGTGCCGATGAACCGCGGCATCCACGCCACCCTTTACGCCGACCTCGAGCGCGACACCGACCTGCAGGCGCTGTACGAGCTGCGCTATTCCGATGAGCCGTTCGTCGACGTGCTGCCGGCCGGCGCGCACCCGGAGACGCGCTCGGTGCGCGGCACCAACCACTGCCGCATCGCGGTGCACCGCCCCGGGGGCGGCCGGCGCGCCGTGATCCTCGTGGTGATCGACAACCTGGTGAAGGGCGCCGCCGGCCAGGCCGTGCAGTGCTTCAACCTGATGTTCGGACTCGACGAAAGCGCCGGTCTGGATTCCATCGCGCTCTGGCCGTGAAGAAAGTCGTCATCAAGGCCTACCGTCCGCGCCTGCGGATGGCGCTGACCGCCGCCGCCGCCGCCGCGCTCGCGGTGGCGGCCTGGGGCCTGTACAGCTATACGCGCGCGACCACGGTGGTGGACTTCGAGCGCGCCCAGACCGAGCGCGACCGGCTGCTGGACGAGCGCCGCGAGCTGACCGGCAAGCTGCGCGAATCGCACGCGGAAATCGAGAAGATGAAGGACCAGATCGTCTACCTCGAGCGCTCGCGCGACATCGACGCGCAGGCCTGCGCCACGGTGAAGTCCTCGCTCGGCAGCCTGCAGGAGGAAGTGGCCGACCTGCAGGAGCAGGTGGCGTTCTACCGTGGCATCGTCTCGCCGGATGCGTCGCGCGCCGGCGTGCGCGTCTACGAATTCAAGGTGTATCCGACCGCCACCGAGAACGTGTATCGCTACGACCTGGTGCTGATCCAGTCGGTGCGCCACGACCGGCGCATCGCCGGCCGCGTCGAGATCTCGCTGCAAGGCCTGGGCAATGGTCAGACCCAGGTGCGCCGCCTGTCGGAGTTGGTGCTCAGCGGAGAGAGGAATCTGGTATTTTCGTTCAAGTACTTCGAGGAATTCGGCGGCGAGTTCCGGCTCCCCGACGGGTTCCGGCCGACGCGCGCGATCGTCGCGGTGCTGCCGGACGGCGGCGCGGTGCCGAAGATCGAAGACGAGTTCGAGTGGGCGAAAATCCAGGGCACGTGAGGTTCCAGGACAGTCATGGCGAAGAATTTCTGGGGTAGTGGCGACAAGCTGGGAGTTTCGACGGTGGATACGCTGATCGGGCGGCAAACGGAGATTCACGGCGACGTGCGGTTCTCGGGCGGCCTGCACATCGACGGCAAGGTCGTCGGCAAGGTCATCGCGCTGAACGAGAAGAACGCGACGCTGTCGATCAGCGAAACCGGCGTGATCGAGGGCGACGTGCGCGCGCCGACCATCGTGCTGAACGGCCAGGTGTCGGGCGACGTGCATGCCAGCGAGCACATCCAGCTCGGCGCCAAGGCGCGCGTCACCGGCAACGTCTACTACGGCATCATCGAGATGACCGGCGGCGCCAAGATCAACGGCCAGATGGTGCACGAGGGTGACGACGCGATCGCCGCGCTGACGCACCAGAAGCCGGTGAACGAGCCGCTGGTCGAGGAAATCAAGGAGAGCCGCTTCAAGATCTGAAGCGGAACGCATGAACGACGCCAACGTCCAGTTCACCGAGTCTGCCGCGCAGAAGGTCCGCGCGCTGCTCGACGACGAAGACAACAAGAACCTGAAACTGCGCGTGTTCGTGACCGGCGGCGGCTGCTCGGGCTTCCAGTACGGCTTCACCTTCGACGAGAACCAGGAAGAGGGCGACACGCGCGTCGATCGCGGCGGCGTCACCCTGCTGGTGGACCCGATGAGCGTGCAGTACCTGCTCGGCGCCGAGATCGATTACAAGGAAGACGTGCAGGGCGCGCAGTTCGTGATCCGCAACCCAAATGCCGCGACGACCTGCGGCTGCGGAAACTCCTTCTCGGTGTAAGCGCGCCGCTCAGGCGCGGAAGATTCCACCGAGCACCGCTTCGCGCGCCGCGCCGGTCACGGCCGGCAGGTTCCCCGGCAGTCCCGCCAGCGTGCGCATCGCCAGCCAGGCGAAGGCCGCGGGCTCGACCAGCCGCGGCGCCAGGCCGAGCTTGCCGGTGTCGCTGACGCCGCTGTTGGGCAGCAGTTCCTTCAGGCGTCGCATCAGGAACACGTTCAGCGCGCCGCCGCCGCAGACGTAGAGCGAGCCGGTGGCCTTCGGCTGCGTCTTCAGGCCGCTGGCGATGGTCGACGCCGTGAGCTCGCACAAGGTGCGCTGCACGTCGGCCGGCGCCACGTCGGCGAGTTTCGGGTAGCGCTGGCGCACCCAGTCGAGGTTGAAGTAACCCCGGCCCGTGCTCTTCGGCGCCGGCTGCGCGAAGTACGGATCCGCCAGCAACGCCCGCAGCAGGGGCTCGTGCAAGGTGCCGCTGGCAGCCCAGCGGCCCTCGCGATCCATCGGCAGCTTCTGCTGCTGCTGGCTCCACTCGTCCATCAGTGCATTGCCGGGGCCGGTGTCGAAGCCGCGCACGTGCTTCGTATCGGCGGCGGGCAGCGAAGTGAGGTTGGCGATGCCGCCGATGTTCACCACCGCGCGCGCCTCCCAGTCGGAAGCGAACACCGAATGATGGAATGCGGGCACCAGCGGTGCGCCCTGGCCACCGTGCGCGACGTCGGCGCGGCGGAAGTCGGCGACCGTCGTGATGCCGGTCAGCGCCGCGATCAGCGAGGGATCGCCGAGCTGGATCGACGAGCGCACGCCGCTCGGATCGTGGAACACGGTCTGCCCGTGCGAGCCGATGCCCTTGACGTCGGTGGCCGTGACGCCGACCTCGCGCAGCAAACCGAGCGCCGCGTCGGCGAAGGTCCGCGCCACGGCGTGGTCGAGGCGCGCATAGGCCTCGAGCGTCAGCGCCGGCTGCGCGCGCTGCAGGTGCAACAACTCGTCGCGCAGCTTGCCGGCGTAGGGGTGCGACTGCGAGCCGACCACGCGCAGGAAGCGGCGGTTTCGCATTTCGCACAGCGCGGTGTCGACACCGTCGATGCTGGTGCCCGACATCAGGCCGAGGTAAAGCTCGGTCATCCGCGGTGTCCGTCGCTCAGTTGGCTTGCGCAACCTGCGAGCGATTCAGCGCGTCGAGCTGCGCCAGCAGCGGCGCCGACGAAGCCTTGAAGTGCTCGACATGCTGGCGCGGCAGCGCGCTGGCTCGCGGCAGGATCACCTTGCGCGGATCGCGGTGCACGCCGTTGACGCGGAATTCGTAGTGCAGGTGCGGGCCCGTCGCCAGGCCGCTGCTGCCGACGTAGCCGATGACCTGGCCCTGCTGGACGCGGCTGCCGTAGCCGAGCCCGGAACGGAACCGCGACAGGTGGCCGTACAGCGTCTCGTAGGACGAGCCGTGCTTGAGCACGACGGCCCGGCCGTACCCGCCCTTCCAGCCGACGAACGTCACGCGGCCGTCGCCGGTGGCCTTGATCGGCGTGCCGGTGCCGGCGGCGTAGTCGGTGCCGAGATGCGCGCGCATGCGGTTCAGCACCGGGTGGAAGCGGCCGCGGCTGAAATTCGAGCTGACGCGGAACACGTCGAGCGGCGTACGCAGGAAGGCCTTGCGCAGCGACTGGCCGGCCGCCGCGTAGTAGCCGGCGTTGCCTTGCGGATCGGTGTAGCGCACCGCGCGCAGCGCGTTGCCCTGGTTGACGAACTCCGCGGCGAGGATGTTGCCGGCACGCAGTCTCTTGCCATCCTTGTAGAGGTCCTCGTAGATGACTGTGTAGCGGTCGCCGACGCGGATGTCCTGCACGAAATCGATGTCGTAACCGAAGATGTCGGCCAGCTCGATGATCAGCTTGTCCGGCAGGCCCGCGGCGACGCCGGACTGGTAGAGCGAATCCGTGATGCGGCCCATCGCGTAGGTCGGGCGATGCTCGATCTCCGCCGCCAGCACGATGCTTTCGAAGCCGGTGTCGGTGCGGCTGACCTGCAGCGTGTGCGCCTCGTCGAGCGCGTAAGTCAGCTCCTGCAGGCCTTCGGGACCCTTGCGCAGGTGCAGCACGTCGCCGGCGCGCAGTTGCTTCAGGCGCTTGCTGTCGCCGCCCAGGGCCACGATCCGCACCCAGTCCGTCGTCGGCAGGTCGTGCGCGTCGAAGACCCTGGATAGCGTGTCGCCGGTCCTGATGGTGACCGCGACCCACGGGCTCGCCGCCGGCGTCGCCAGCGTCTCGAGCGCCTGCACTTCGGCGGCGGCGGTGGCCGTTGCGGCCGCATCAGGCAGCGACGATTCGATCTCGCGCAGCGTGTGGCCGCTCATCAGCGCGCCGACCGACACCAGCACGAGCACCGCGACGAGGAACGAGCGTCTCGCTGCGGGGATGGCCACGGTTTCGGCTGGGCTATAATCGAGACGCATCACGCTCACCACGCAAAAAAACAGGCCGACCGCGGCTCCTCGCCGAGGTTCGCGCCGCTTCGGGATTGTTCTTGGTTTTCGCGGCGCTGATGGCGCGTAAAAGACCATAAAATCCCTGATATTGCAAGGGTTTTTTGGTATTACTTACAGCGACACCTGAACTTTCGTCGACCCAGACCCATGGCCAGTTCCCAGCCGTTCGCTGAACTCGAGCGCGGCACCGACGAAATCCTGCCGCGGGACGAGTTCCGTAACCGGCTGATTGAGGCGGAGAAAAAGGGCCAGCGCCTGGTGGTCAAGGCGGGCTTCGACCCGACTGCGAAGGACCTGCACATCGGCCACACCCTGCTGCTCAATCGCCTGCGCGCGTTCCAGGAACGCGGGCACGACGTCGTGTTCCTGATCGGCGACTTCACCGGAATGATCGGCGATCCAACCGGCAAGAACGAGACGCGAAAGCCGCTGACGCGCGAGGAAGTGCTTGAAAACGCCAGGACCTATGAGGCGCAAGTCTCGAAGATCCTCGATCCGGACAAGACACGCGTCGAGTTCAACTCGAAATGGCTCGCCGCCCTTGGCGCGGAAGGGCTGGTGCGGCTCGCCGCGCAATACACGGTTGCGCGCATGCTCGAGCGCGATGATTTCTCGAAGCGCTACAAGGACAACCAGCCCATCGCGGTGCACGAATTGCTGTATCCGCTGCTGCAGGGTTACGACTCGGTGGCGCTGAAGGCCGACGTGGAACTCGGCGGCACCGACCAGAAATTCAACCTGCTTGTCGGCCGCGCGCTGCAGCAGAGCTACGGCCAGCGCCCGCAGTGCATCATGACCGTGCCGATCCTCGAGGGCCTGGACGGCGTGCAGAAGATGAGCAAGTCGTTGAACAACTACATCGGCGTGAACGAGCCCGCCGGCGAGATGTTCGGCAAGGTGATGTCGGTGTCCGACACGCTGATGTGGCGTTACTTCGACCTGGTGTCGTTCCGCCCGCTCGCGGAAGTGGCGAAGCTGAAGAAGTCGGTCGACGGGGGCGCCAATCCGCGCGACGTCAAGATGGAACTCGCGGCCGAGATTGTGGACCGCTTCCACGGCGCCGGCGCGGGCGAGAAAGCGCGCGCTGCGTTCGTCGCGCAGTTCTCGAAGGGCGCGCTGCCCGAGGACATTCCCGAGGTGAAACTTGCATCGCCGCCCGAAGGATTGCCGCTGCCGCGTGTGCTGAAGGAGGCCGGGTTGTGCGCGTCGACTTCAGATGCGAACCGGCAGATCCAGCAGCGCGCCGTGAAAGTGGACCAGCAGCGCGTGGAGGATCGCGCGCTGGTGCTGAAACCGGGCGCGACTTACCTGCTCCAGGTTGGTCCGCGCCGCTACGCTCGCGTCACCCTCTGAGGCCGGCGCGCGAAATTTGCTTTTTCTGGGGGCCGCGCTAAAGTCGGCTCGCTCCGCAACGAACGGAGCCATAACAAAAACTACAACAGGAGAAGAAGAAATGAACCGTGCACTTTTGGGTGTGGCCCTCGCTCTCGCCAGCAAAGTCGTCTTCGCCGGCGCCGTGAACATCAACACGGCGGATGCGAAGACGCTGGCGAAGGAGCTCGTCGGTATCGGTCCTGCGAAGGCGGAAGCGATCGTGAAGCATCGCGCCGAGAAGGGACCGTTCAAGTCGCCGGAGGAGCTGAAGAAGGTCGAGGGCGTCGGCGAGG
>JANNLM010000150.1:0-3476 GCA_031396825.1 Gammaproteobacteria bacterium
CGCGGAGCCTGCCGCGCAGCCGGCGCATGACGCACGGCGGATCCTGGTCAATGCCGCGGCGCTCGCCGGTATACCGCACTACACGTTCTTCGCGCCTCCTCTGCTGGAGCTGCGCTCGGGCGCCGACCATGCGCTGCTCGACCTGGCCACCGCGCTGACCGCGTGTTTCTGCAGCCTGCAGGCCTTCGTTCGTTACCAGTCGCGTCCGCAGCCGATGTTCCTGTGGCTGGGCGCGGGCTTCCTCGCCAGCGGCCTGCTCGACGGCCTGCACGCCGTGGTCAGCCTGCAAGGCACCGGCGACCCGGACAATCTCGGAACCCGCACCTGGGGCGCCAGCTCCCTGCTGCTCGGCAGCTACCTCGCCGCCGGCCTGTCGCGCTACCGCGAGCCGGCCACGCCGCGCGGCGCGCGCAGCCAGGAGACCCTGGTCTGGGGCATCACCATCGCCGCGATGGCGCTGCTGCTGCCGGCGATGGCGCTGGTGCCGCCGGCCAAGGTGTATTGGGACATGCCGATGCACCGGCCGTACGAGCTGCTGGCGGCCGGCGTGATGGCGATCGCCTTCCTGCGCGCGTGGAACGGCCACTTCGACCTCGACCCAGGCCTGCGCCAGCGCCTCACGCTGGCGCTGGCGCTCTACGTCGCGCTGCATGCCGGCGTCATGGCCTTCTCGTCGCTGCCGCTCGACAAGTTCGTGGCGATGTCGCACCTGGCCAAGTTCGTGGCGCACTGGCTGGTGGCGGTCGGCCTGCTGCAGTCGTCGGCCAACCTGCTGACCGAGGCCGAGCAGATCGGCAAGAAGCTGGTGGCGCAGGAGCAGCTGGTGCAGCAGGCCCTGACGCTGACCACCATGATCCTCGACCACACCAGCGTGGCGATCTACTCGACCGACCCGTCCGGCGTGATCACGCGCTTCAACCAGACCGCCGAGCGGTGGTTCGGCTACTCCGAGAACGAGGTCTGCGGGCACCTCACGCCGGCGGCGTTCCACGAGCGCGGCGAGCTCAAGCGCTATTCCGAGACGCTCATGCGCAACCACGGCGTGGGCGCGACCACCGGCGTGGACACGCTGCTGGCGATGCCGCGCAACGGCTATCCCGAGCACCGCGAGTGGACGCTGGTGCGCAAGGACGGCACGCGCTTCCCCGCCAGCCTGTCGGTGGTGCCGCTGGAAGGCACGCACGGCGAGATCCACGGCTTCGTGCTGGTGGCCAATGACCTGTCGCACCAGAAGGAAGTGGAGAAGCTGAAGAACGAGTTCGTCTCCACCGTCAGCCACGAGCTGCGCACGCCGCTGACCTCGATCCGCGGCTCGCTCGGGCTGCTGACCGGCGGCGTGGCCGGCCCGATCCCGGCGCCGGCGCGGTCGCTGCTCGACATCGCCCACCGCAACACCGAGCGCCTGATCCTGCTGGTCAACGACATCCTCGACATCGAGAAGATCGAGGCCGGCAAGATGCGCTTCACCATGAAATCGCTCGACCTCGACGCGCTGGCCAGCGAGGCGATGCAGAACGCCGAGGGGCTCGCGGCGACGCGCGCGGTGGTGCTCGAGCGGCGCGGGCGGGCGCCCGGCCTGCGGGTCTACGCCGACGAGCAGCGCCTGCTGCAGGTCATGGCCAACCTGCTGTCGAACGCGATCAAGTACTCGCCCGAGGGCGGCACCGTGGCGGTCGACGTCGACGTGCAGGACGGCAAGGCCCGCATGCAGGTCACCGACCACGGCACCGGCATCCCGGAAGCCAGCCAGGGCAGCATCTTCCAGAAGTTCTACCAGGCCGACAGCACCACCACGCGCGAGAAAGGCGGCACCGGCCTGGGCCTGTCGATCTGCAAGGCGCTGGTCGAGCGCATGGACGGGCGCATCGCCTTCGAGTCGCGGCCTGGCGAGACGCGCTTCGAGGTGGTGCTGCCGGCCGAGAGCACCGACCCGGCCACCGCGCGCCGCCACGGCGCCGATACGCCGGTGCTGGTGGTCGAGGACGACTACGCCATGGCCGAGCTCCTGCGCCGCCTGCTCGAGGACATCGCGCCGGTGGTCGTGGCGCGCACGCTCGCGCAGGCGCGCGAGCAGATACCGATGCGCCGCTTCGCACTCGCCATCATCGACATCGGCTTGCCGGACGGCTCCGGCGACGAACTGGTGGCGGTGCTGCGCGAGCACCAGCCGCGCACGCCGATCCTGGTGTTCTCGGAGCACGAGATGCCGAAGGCCACGGCCAGCCAGGTCGCCGCCATCCTGTCGAAGTCCCGCGCGAGCCTCGACGAGCTCGCCGTCACCGTGAAACAGCTGATTGCCAACGCGGAGCGCCCGCATGTCCCTGCCGCCGCTGGAACGCATACTCCTGGTTGACGACGAGGCGGACATCCGCCAGATCGCCCGCCTCGCGCTGGAGGCGGTCGGCGGCTTTCGCGTGCGCGAGTGCGCCTCGGGGCTGGCGGCGCCCAAGGCGATCGAGGAGTTCGCGCCGCAGCTGATCCTGATGGACATGATGATGCCCGGGCAGGACGGCGTGGAAACGCTGAAGGCGCTGCGCGCGGCGGGCGCGACCTCGAGGATCCCGGTCGTGTTCATGACCGCCAAGGTGCAGCCGCAGGAAGTCAGCGCGTTCCGCAGCCTGGGCGCGCTCGACGTGATCGCCAAGCCGTTCGACCCGATGACGCTGGCGCAGACCGTGCGCAAGATCTGGGAGCGCCAGGTCCAGTTCCTGCCCTAGTCCTGGGCGGGCGGCTCGCCGTTCAGGGCACGGACCAGGTCGCGCGGGCGCGCGAAGCGGTCTTCGGGACGCTTCGCCAGCAACCGGTCGAGGATCGGCTGCAGGTCGGCGGTGGCCTTCGGCAGCTTCGGCAGCGGCGCGTACTGGTGCTTGTAGAGCACCGCCAGCGGCGTGGCCGCCTCGTACGGCAGCTCGCCGGTCAACATTTCGTACATCAGGATGCCGACCGCGTAGAGATCGCTCGCCGCCGTCAGCTGCAGGCCCGAGCACTGCTCCGGGCTCATGTAGTTCGGCGTGCCGACCACCGAGCCGGTGGCGGTCAGCGTGTGGGCGTGGCCGGCGGCGAACTTGGCGGTGCCGAAGTCGATCAGCGCGATACTGCCGTCGGTGCGTCGCATGATGTTGGCGGGCTTGAGGTCGCGGTGCAGGATGCCGGCGCGATGGATGATCTCGAGGGCGGCGGCGATCTGCTGCACGTAGCTCAGCACGTCGGCGCGCGGCAGCGGCCCCAGCAGCAGGTCGCGCAGGCTGCCAGCCGGGAAGTACTCCATGACGACGTAGACGTGGCCGTCGGTGACGCCGAGCTCGTGCATCTTGACGATGCGCGGGCTGTCCACGCGGCTGATGGCCTCGTACTCGCGCGACAGGCGCTGCGCTTCCTTCGATTCCTCGCCGCCCGGCAGGCGTTGCGCCATCACCTTCACCGCAACGGTCTCGCCGGTGGCCTGGCGCCGCGCCAGGTAGATGGTGCCGGCGCCG
>JANNLM010000152.1:0-9307 GCA_031396825.1 Gammaproteobacteria bacterium
CATGAACCTGCTGAACCGCGAGCATTTCAAGAACAACACCAACGCGCCCGCAGCCGCGTCGCCCGGAGCGTGAGCAGTCCCCGTGAAATCACGGCATGCAGGGCTCGCGCTGACGCTGGCCTTGTGCGCCGGCACCGGCACGGGCGCTGAGCCGGCCGCGGGTCCCGAGGCGCCGCCTCCCGCCGCAGCGGTGGCCCCGGACCCCGACGAGGTCGGCGCCTTCGAAGCCTGCCGCCGGCGCGCCAGGCGCTCGGAGATCCTGCTCGATACCGCCAGCCGGCGCCTGCATCAGACGGTGTGCGGCGCGGCACTGTGGTTCGACGGCTTGTTCGGTGAAGGGGATCTCGACGCCGCCCGGCAAAGCTATGGCTACGTCGAGCTTGCCACCAGCTATTCGGAATTCTATGGCAGCCAGACGCGGCTGCGCTTCCTCGCCCGGGTCAAGCTGCCGGCGATGGAGGAAAGATTGTCCGCATTCGTCGGCGTCGACGACGAGACGGATTCTGTGCGCGACCGCTCGGAAGGCCAGGCGCTTCGTTCGCGCCGGCGACCGACCGACCGTGACACGTTCCTGCTCGGGCTCGGGTTCGCGGGGTTCACCAGCGACCGTTTCCAGTCGGATTTCAAGGTCGGCGTAAGCGAGTTCAGCCTGCCGAAGGTCTTTGTGCAGAACCGCTTCAACTACATCCCGTATTCGGACAAGCAGAACCGGGTGATCCTGCGCATCACGCCGTTCTGGAACAACCGCGACCATTACGGCGCCACCACGCACACCTCCATCGACCACATCCTGGATGAGGCGTTCCTGCTGCGCTGGAGCACGGCCGCCACCAAGAGCGAGGAAATTTCGGGGCTCGACTGGCGCAGCGCGGTGATCCTGTACCAGAACCTGGCGGGCACCCGCGCGCTGGCGTACGAGGCCTTCATCCGCGGCGCTTCCGGGGCGCCCGAGCCGCTGGGCGAATTCGGCGTTCGCGCCGTTTACCGCGAGCCGTTGTTCCGGAACCGGTTGTTTGGCGAATTGGTGCTGGGCTACAGCTGGCCGCGCGAAGACCCGGCGCTGGTGCGCGAGGGCGCCGCCGACATCGGCGTGGGCGTGGAAATGCCGTTCGGGACGGCCCCGAAATAGCTAGAACTGCAGTCTCACGGCAACTTGCAGGAGGTTCTGGTCCAGCATCAGCTTGCCCGGGGTCGGGCTCCAGTTGGCGTACTGCACCAGGGCCTCGAACGGGCGGTTGTTGCCGGGCAGCGCGGCGAAATCCAGGACCAGCTGGGGTACGAACACGATCTGCCTGCCGCCGTTGCGGGTGCGGACCTGGTCGAGTGAGCCGCCCAGCGACCAGAACCTCGAAGCCGGCGCCATTGCGTCCGGCGCCGCCGGGTTCAGGTCCCAGCGCTGGCCCGGGCCTTCGGAGTCGCGCCGGGAATAGAGTTCGAGGTGCAGGCCGCCGCGGTTGCCCATGTTGAAGTTGACGCCGGCGCCGTCACTCCAGGCGCCCAGGATGCGGTGGTCCACCGTCAGCGTCAGCAACCGTGCCAGATCGCCCTCCGCGCCCTCCGCGATGGCCAGGTCGGTCTGCACCGGGCTCGCGCCAGGCCACACGTCATCGGCGGCGACCGCGCACTGGGCGCTGGACCAGAGCAGCAGGCCAGCCATTCCCAGGTGGAGTTTGCGGTTCGTTTTCATGTCGCCAGCTTGCCGCAGGCTCGCGCCAGCGTCTGTTCGTCGCAGCGCAGACTTATGCGCGATAACGCACCGAAGTTGGTGGCCGTTCGCGGGTATGTTTCAGTCCGTTACACCCGTGCGGCCCGCAATATCGCGCGCAACGGGACTCAGAGGTCACCATGAAAACTCCCAACGCAACGCCCGCCGGCAACGGCGCAATCACCCCCAAGACGACATTCACGCCGATTCCCGCGCCGGACGCCGTCACCACGCGTCCGCCCGCCGCCAAGGGCGACGACGACCTGATGAGCCAGCCGGTGAAGCCGTCATGAGCCTGCCCAGCGTTGACGAGGTGAAGGGCAAGTGGCAGCAGCAGATCGGTAACGCCAAGATCGCGTGGGGCAAGCTGACCGAAGATGAGCTGCTGAAGCTCGAGGGCCACGAGCAGAAGCTCGCCGGCCTCGTTCAGGAACGCTACGCGATCACGCGCGACGAAGCCGACAAGCAGGTCAAGGCTTTCTTCGACAAATTCAAGCTCGACCTGCGGGCCGTGAAGTAAAACCCATTCAGCATTGGAGAAGCATCATGCAATTCCGCAAGACAGTATTCGCATCAGGTATCGCGCTGGCGATCGCCGCCATGAGCGGCAACGTCGCCGCCGACACGATGTCCCAGGATCTCACCGAAGCACGGCAGGAATCGCAGATCTGGACGACGTATGCGCTGAGCCCGTATCTGCGGGCCAACGACCTCAAGGTCTCGGTCCAGGGCGGCAAGGCCACCCTGACCGGCACCGTTGAGGAAGGGGTCAACCGGGACCTGGCGAAGTAGATCGCGCTGGGTGTCAGCGGCATCAGCGAAGTCGACAACCAGATCACGGTCAAACCGGACTACGTCCCGGTGGCGCCGCCGGGCCGCAGCTATGGCGAGGTGGTTGACGACGCCAGCATCACCGCGGCCATCAAGTCGAAGCTGATGTGGAGCAAGCACACGGACGGACTGACGACGGACGTGGATACGAAACAGGGCCGCGTCACCCTGCTGGGCTTTGCCGACAATCAGGGCGAGAAGAACATGGCGACCCGCGTGGCGATGAACACCCGCGGCGTCGTTTCGGTGGACAACCAGCTCGTGCTCAGCCACGGCAAGCCGACGGTCGTCACCAACGCCAAGGCGGCCGGGAAGGAAGTCGGGAAGGACACCAAGGAAGTCGCCAAGGAAGCCAGGAAGGACGTCTCGGACAGCTGGATCACCACCAAGGTGAAGTCCAGCTTCCTGTACTCCAGCAACGTCGACGGCACCGACATCAGCGTCAGCACCAAGAGCGGCATCGTCACGCTGAGCGGCAAGGTGGACAGCGGCGCCGAGCGCGCGCTGGCCATCGAGATCGCCAGGAACGTGCGCGGCGTCAAGAACGTGCACGCCAAGGGCCTCACGATCTAGCTTGCAGTAGTTTTCACGCGGAACCAACGCCGCGCAGTCCGCAACAAGGGGCTGCGCGGCGTTTTCATGCCTGCCGCGTCGGTACGCAAGCGCCCATTGGCTGTGTCGGTTACCGCACAGAGTCTTCCGCGGTGTGCCGATAACCTGTGGCGGTGAAGTTTAAGAACGCCAACAACGAAGGAACTCAAATGAACAAGATTGAAGGCCATTTCCGATTCAAGGCGTGGGCCCTGGCATCCGTGCTGAGCGTTCTGCTCACCGGCTGCGACGATCCCATCCTCGGCATGGACGGATCCGCGGTTGTCGTGGTGCCGCCGCCGGCTACATCCGTGGCGCTGGGAACGGCGCAGACGTACGGCGTGTTTGGCGGCAGCGCCGGCATGACCAACCAGGGAATCCTGACCGAGATCAACAATGGCGACATCGGCACCATCGCCACCGGCACTTCGGCGATCACCGGGTTCCACGATTCGGCAGGCGATATCTACACGGAAACACCGACCGACGTCGGCGACGTGAGTGGAATAATCTTCACCTGCACCAATTCCACCACCGGCCCGACGTCCGGCGGTCCCAACGCCGCCCAGTGCGCCGCCGCGACGCAAGCCCGTCTCGATGCAGAATCCGCGTACCTGGCCCTGGCAGGGATGCCGCCGGGTGCAAATCCCGGGCAGAACCTGGCCGGGCTGACGCTCGCGCCCGGCGTCTATACCGCCCCTGGCGGAGATTTCCTGATCGATGGCTCCGACCTCACGCTCGACCCGCAGGGCGACGCGAACGCGGTCTGGGTGTTCCAGATGGCGACTTCGCTCACGGTCGGCGCAGCGGCCGTTCCCTACAGCGTCATCCTGATTCCGCCGGCGCAGGCCAAGAACGTTTTCTGGCAGGTCGGCAGCTCCGCGACGATCAATCCGTCCGGAGGCGGCACCATGGTGGGAACCATCATTGCCCAGCAGGGCGCCTCTTTCTCCACCGCCGGCAATGTGGCAGTGGTCACGCTGGAAGGCAGGGCCTTGTCCCTGGTCAGTTCAGTGACCGTGGTCAACACCGTCATCAACGTCCCGGCCCCGTGAGGCATGAGGCATCCAACAGTGGAGCAAAACAACATGAAACTCATGAACCTCGCAAAAGCCTCAGGGATGCTGGCCGCGGCGGCATTCGCCGTCTTCGCCGGCTCGCTCGCGGCGGCGGACAATTCCGGCTGGTACGTCGGAGGCAACCTTGGCCTGTCGCAGGCGGAAATAGATGACGAAAGAATCATCGGCGCGCTGGAGGCCGCCGGCGCGTCATCCGTGTCGATCGAGGATGAGGACGACGACATCGGCTTCAAGCTTTTCGGCGGCTACCAGTTCGACAAGCACTGGGCTGTCGAAGGCGGCTATTTCAACCTCGGCGAGTTCGGCTTCACGGCGACCACGGTGCCGGCCGGGACCCTCACCGGCGCGACGGAGATCCAGGGCCTGAGCATCGACCCCGTCTTCACCTGGCGGCTCACCCGCAGGCTCTCGCTGCTTGGGCGAGTCGGCTTGACCTACGCCGAAGCCGACACCTCGTACGCCGCAACCGGCTCGGTCGTCGCGCCGTCCAATCGCGACAAGCGCGCCACCAGCTACAAGTTCGGTGGCGGGGCGCAGTACAACTTCACCAGACGCCTCGGCGCGCGCCTTGAGGCGGAAAGCTACCGGATCGACGACGCCGTCGGCAACAAGGGCGACATCAACCTGTTTTCGCTGGGGTTGGTCTACCGGTTCTTCGGCTCAACCCGCAGCGGGCCACCGGCGCTGGTGGTCGTGCCGGTTGCTGCGGCGAAGACCGTGAAGTACTGCACCATCCTCAACATCGACTTCGAGATCAACCTCGACGAGATCCAGCGCGAAGAGAAGGAAAGGCTCGCGGTGGTGGCGACCTTCCTGAAGAAGTACCCCGACGCCACGGCGGTGATCGAGGGCCACACCGACGACGTCGGGACGCCCGAAGAGAACATGAGCCTGTCGCAGCGTCGTGCCGAAAGCGTGGTGAGTTACCTGGTGGAGTCCCACCAGATCGCTGCGTCGCGGCTCAGCGCGGTGGGATACGGCGAGACGCGACCCCTGGCCGAGAATGACACCGAGGAAGGAAAACGGATGAACCGTCGCATCTCCGCCGTCATCGCCTGCGCGAGGGACGTCGAGGGGCTCACGGTGAAGCCCGCCCGGATGACCATGGCGCTGGAAATGGAGTTCGACCTGAACGACGCCAAGATCCGGCCCGAGTATCGCGATGACCTGGGCAGGGTGGCCGCATTCCTGAAAGCCAATCCGACGGTCAGCGCCACGGTGGAAGGACACACCGCGAACCTGCAGGTCAGCGAGGACGACCGCATGGAGCTGTCCGAGCTCCGGGCCGAGAACGTCGTGGACTACCTGGTGAATGAGTTCGGCATCCCCCGTTCGCGCCTGTCCGCGGAAGGCTTCGGCTCGTCGCGGCGTTTCGCCTACAACACGAGCGCCGAGGGTCAGCAGGAAAACCGCAGGGTCAACATCATCATCAACTACCCCAAGTAGCGGCAAAAAAAGAGGGCCCCGGCTTCGGCCGGGGCCCTTTCTTTTGCCCGGCCCAAAAAAGAACCCGCTCGGAAGTGGTTCTTATTCGAGCGGGTCAGTCTGACTTCGTGCTTGAGGCGCTGCCTGGGGGAAGGCGGCGGGAGCTCTTGGGGCAAATGCACGAACTCAGGATTCCGAACATACGCCGTCGGGAAGCCGCTCTCGGTGCGTTAGCGCACCGACCCATCAAACGGGTGCCCCTACGCTCAAGGCAGGTCGAACGATGCGCCATTGCCGCACCCCCATGTTGAATCCATTGCATTGCCTGGCCATTGGACTTGCCATGCTCGCCGGATGCGCGACGCTCCCCGATGCGCGACGCGACCGGGCCGTGCCGCACGCCCAGCAGGTGGAGTTCGAAGGCGCGCAGGGCCCGGTCTCGGCGGCGCGGGGCGACGCCATCCTCGCGCAGCTGCAGGGCCCCGGCGGGCCTTCCGACGTGCTGCAGAAGCACCTGGCCTACGAGCAGGCGGTGAATGCCGGCAGTCCACTGGTGCTGGGCAACAAGCTCACCCTGCTGCAGAACGGGCCGGCGACCTACCAGGCGATGTTTGCGGCCATCCGCGGGGCCAAGGATCACATCAACCTGGAAACCTACATTTTCAGCGACGACGAGGTCGGCCAGAAATTTTCCGAGCTGCTGCTGGAACGGCAGGCCGCCGGGGTCCAGGTCAACGTGATCTACGACAGCGTCGGCGGCTTGCTGACACCGGCCGCGTTCTTCGACCGGCTGCGCGCGGGTGGCATCCGGGTGCTCGAGTTCAACCCGGTGAATCCGCTGGCCGGAAACAAGAAGTCATGGCTGCTCAACAACCGCGATCACCGCCGCCAGCTGGTGATCGACGGCCGCATCGCGTTCACCGGCGGCATCAACATCAGCGACACCTACTCGAGCGCGCCGGGCAAGCGCCGCAAGAAGAAACCCGGCGAGGACACCCGGCCGACCGTCGGCTGGCGCGACACGCACATCCGCATCGAGGGGCCGGTGGTGGCGGAGTTCCAGAAGCTCTTCATGGAATCCTGGGCGCGCCAGAAGGGCGAACCGCTGGCGGCGAGGAAATACTTTCCCGACCTGAATGCCCAGGGCGACGAGATCGTGCGCGCCATCGGCAGCACGCCGGCGGATCCCGACAGCCTGATCTACCTGACGCTGATGTCGGCGATCACCCAGGCCGAGCTGGAAGTGCACCTGACGATTGCCTATTTCGCGCCGGACCCGCAATTGCTCCGGGCCCTGATCGACGCGGCCCGCCGCGGCGTCGAGGTCAGCCTGGTCCTGCCCAGCTACACCGACTCGTGGCCGATCTTCCACCTGGGCCGTTCGTACTACACCAAGCTGCTGAAGGGCGGCGTCAGGATCTACGAGCGCCGCGGCGCGGTGATGCACGCCAAGACCGCCTGCATCGACGGCGTCTGGTCCAGCATCGGCTCGACCAACACGGACTGGCGCAGCTTCCTGCACAACGACGAGATCAACGCCGTGATCCTGGGGCGCGGCTTCGCGGCGCAGATGGAGTCCATGTTCGCCCAGGACGTGGCCGAGTCGAAGTCCATCGACCTTGCGCGCTGGCGCGACCGGCCCTGGTCGAACCGGGTGAAGGAATGGGCCGCCCGCTTCGGCGCGTACTGGCTCTGACAATGTCGCGCAACGGACTTGGCATTGCAGGGTTCCGGGCAGCGTCTTTTCACGTGCTGCTCTGCACGCTGGCGGCGCTCACCCCGGCGCACGCCCAGGACGGCGCCGCGCTGACGGCGCGCCACGCGGCCTTGCACGCAGCGCTGGGCAGCAACCAGTTCCAGCGCCCGCTTTATCTCGAGTCGCACGAGGAGTCCGGCGACCTGCAAGGCGACATCTACGCGCGGGTGGCACAACCTTTTGGCGTGGCCGGTCCGGCACTGCAGGGCATGGAGCAGTGGTGCGACATCCTGATCCTGCACCTGAACGTCAAGCGTTGCCGCGCCGGCGCGACGACCGCCGGCGACGACACGTTGAGCATCAACATCGGGCGCAAGTTCGACCAGCCGGTGGCCGATGCCCACCTGTTCGGGTTCCGCTACCAGGTCGCGCGGTCCGGGCCCGATTACCTGCGCGTCGTGCTGAGCGCCGCGACCGGACCGCTGGGCACGCGCCGCTACCGCCTCGTGCTCGAACTGGTGGCGCTCGATCCCGGCAACAGCTTCGTGCACCTGTCGTATGCCTACGCCCAGGGCGCTGCGGCCCGCTGGGCCACGCGGGTCTACCTGACGACGCTGGGCCGCGCCAAGGTCGGATTCAGCATCGTCGGCCACAAGGGCGACGGCCAGCCGGTCTACATCGGCGGCACGCGCGGCGCGATCGAGCGCAACGCGATGCGTTTCTACCTCGCGATCGAGGCCTATCTCGGCGCGCTGTCGGCGCCGGCGGCGGAGCAGGGCGAGCAGCGCCTGAACGACTGGTTCACCGCGGTCGAGCGCTACCCGGTGCAGTTGCACGAACTGGAGCGGGACGCGTACCTTCAGATGAAGCGCCTTGAGATCCAGCGCCAGCAGACGCTGGCAGCAATACTGCTTGCGACGCCATGACACCTCCCTCGACAGCCCCAAGTCCCAGCCAGAACCACCTGCTCGCCGCGCTGCCCCCGGCCGAGTTCGAGCGCCTGTTGCCCCACCTGGAGCCGGTGTCGCTGCGGGTCGGCGAAGTCCTCGCCGAATCGGGCGATCCGCTGCAGCACGCGTTTTTCCCCGCCAACGCCATCATTTCGCTGCACTACGTGATGGAAGACGGATCCTCCGCGGAGGTCGCCGGGGTCGGCCATGAGGGCATGCTCGGGATTTCGCTGTTCATGGGCGGCCAGACCACGCTCAATCGCGCTGTAGTGCAGACGGCGGGCCACGCCTACCGCCTGCCGACGCGGCTGCTGATGGAGGAGTTCAACCGCTCGGGACTCCTGTTGCGCCTGCTGCTGCGCTACACGCAGGCCCTGATCACCCAGATGGCGCAGCAGGCGGCCTGCAATCGCCACCACTCGGTGCTGCAGCAACTGTGCCGCTGGTTGCTGCTGACGCTGGACCGGATGCCCTCGAGCGACCTGATCATGACCCAGGAACTGATCGCCGGCATGCTGGGGGTGCGCCGCGAGGGTGTCACCCAGGCCGCCGGCACCCTGAGGGACCTGGGCGCGATCAGCTACCGTCGCGGCCACATCACGGTGCTCGACCGGGCGCTGCTGACGGCCAACGTGTGCGAGTGCTACGACGTGGTCAAGGCCGAATTCGCCCGCCTGCTCAACGACGTGCGGCATCGCCAGGCCGCCTGACCATGCGAACGCCGCCGCCCCGTCCAAGGAGTGCTCGCGTACAGACCGCCGGGGAAACATCAGGGAGTATTCAGGATCATGCCCGATAATATGACTGCCACAGCCGTTGTCGACGCCGCCCCTCCCAAACCGGACGGTATTACCGAATCCCGGCGCCAGGAGGCGCTGCTGAAAACCGGGGCCTTGCAGAACGCGATTTTCAACAGCGCCAATTTCTCCAGCATCGCCACCGACGCCAAGGGCGTCATCCAGATCTTCAACGTCGGCGCCGAGCGCATGCTGGGCTACACGGCTGCCGACGTGATGAACAAGATCACGCC
>JANNLM010000164.1:0-1727 GCA_031396825.1 Gammaproteobacteria bacterium
TCCGTAGGCGAGGCTTCAGCCTCGCTGGATCGTTCGGTGGACAGGCAGGCGAGACAGCAACGCCGTTGGACGCGCTTGCGAGGCTCAAGCCTCGCCTACGGAAATATGAGGCTGGACCGCCTCATACACAGCGACCAGCTAATGCTCGTCGGCGGCAGGCTCGTCGAGCTTGTAGACGCGCTGGAGCGCGGCAATCAGTTCCGCCCGTTCGGTGTCGCCGGCTGCATTGAGCGCGGCGAGCGGCGCATGCAGGAACTTGTTGGTGAGCCCGCGCGCGAGCGCTTCCAGCACCTTGTCCGGCGCCGCGCCACCGGCCAGCATCTTGCGGGCGCGGTCCAGCTCGACCGTGCGCAATTCGTCGTGATGGCCGTGCAGGGCCTCGATGGTCGGCACCATCGACCGCCCCTCCAACCAGCGGAGGAAATGATCGGTCTGGTCCGAGATCATCTGCTCGGCGTGCGCCACGGCTTCATGGCGCACCTGCAGGTTGTCCTTCACGATGCCGACGAGGTCGTCGATGCTGTAGAGGAAGATGTCGTCGAGTTCGGCGGCTTCGGGCTCGACGTCGCGCGGCACGGCCAGGTCGACGATGAACACGGGCGCGTGCTTGCGCTGCTTGACCACGCGCTCCAGCATGCCCTTGCCCAGGATCGGCAGCGTGCTGGCGGTGCAGGTCACGATGATGTCGAAGTCCTTCAACCGGTCGGACAATTCGTTGAGCGTGATGACGTCGCCGCCGATGCGATCGGCCAGCTGCCGCCCGCGCTCGAGCGTGCGGTTGGCCACCGTCATGGACTTTGGATTCTTCGCGCCGAAGTGCGTGGCCGCGAGCTCGATCATTTCGCCGGCGCCGATGAACAACACGCGCTGCTCGGAGATCGACGGAAAGATGCGCTCGGCCAGCTTGACCGCGGCCGCCGCCATCGAGACCGAGGCGCTGCCGATGTCGGTTTGCGTGCGGACATCCTTGGCCACGGCAAAGGTGCGCTGAAAGAGGCGGTTCAGCACCAGGCCGATGGCCCCGGCCGACTCCGCGGAGCGCACCGCGTGTTTCATCTGACCCAGGATCTGCGGCTCGCCCAATACCATCGAATCGAGGCCGCTGGCCACGCGGAAGGCATGCTTGACGGCCTTGTTACGCGGCAGCGTGTAGATGTAAGGCGAGATCGAATCGTGCGACAGTTCGTGGAACCCCACGAGCCAATCCAGCACCGGTGCCGGATCCTTGCCCCGGAAGTAGACCTCGGTGCGATTGCACGTGGACAGGATCGCCGCTTCCTTGACGTCGCGCGCGCTGATCAGGTCCCGCAACGCGTCCGCCAGATGGTCCGGCGCAAAGACGACACGTTCGCGCACTTCGATGGGCGCGGTCGTGTGGTTGAGGCCGAGGGCGAAAAGGGTCATGGCGTGGGTGCGTTTGGCCGGCCATTCTAGCCTACCTGTCTGGCCGCCTGAGCGCCAAGACCTTGTTTTACGTCAACTTTGGTGCACGGCGGCTTGTGAGACCGAAGCCTCCCCTGCAGGGCTCCAAATCGCGTCCCGGTCGGCGCCGTGGGGGGCGGTAGCCCCGCCGACACCCGGTTGGGGGGGGTGGACCGAGGCGGGGGGTTCCTCTACCCGTTCCTCTTCGCTTCCAGCTCCGCCCAGCGGGCGTACAGGCGCTCGGTCTCGGCGCGGGCGGCTTCGAGGACGGTGCAGCGGGCGGCAAGCTCCGCGGCGTCGGAGGC
>JANNLM010000219.1:0-6385 GCA_031396825.1 Gammaproteobacteria bacterium
GACCTTCACTTCCTCGACCGGGTCGGCCGCCAGCGAGATGCGGATGGTGTCGCCGATGCCGTCGGCCAGCAGCATGCCCAGGCCGATCGCCGACTTCACCGCGCCGGCGCGCGCCCCGCCCGCCTCGGTGATGCCCAGGTGCAGCGGCGCGTCGGTGAGCGTGGCCAGCTTGCGGAAGGCCTGCACGGTCATGAAGACCTCGGACGCCTTGAGGCTGACCTTGTAGTTGTGGAAATCGTGCCGATCGAGGATTTCCATGTGCCGCACCGCCGAGTCCACCAGCGCGTCGGCATTGGGCTCGCCGTACTTCTCCTGGATGTCGGCCTCGAGGCTGCCGGCGTTGACGCCGATGCGGATCGGCACGCCGTGGTGCTTGGCGCAGGCGATGACCTCTTTCACTTTCTTCTCGCCGCCGATGTTGCCGGGGTTGATGCGCAGGCAGTCAGCGCCGCCCTCGGCCGACGCGATCGCGCACTTGTAGTTGAAATGGATGTCGGCGATCAGCGGGAAGTAGCCGACCTGCTGCTTGATCTGCTTGAACGCCTCGGCGGCCTTCAGTGTCGGCACCGACACGCGCACCAGGTCGGCGCCGGCCTTGGCACAGGCCTTGATCTGCGCGACGGTCGCAGCGACGTCCTCGGTGTCGGTGCTGGTCATCGTCTGCACCGCGATCGGCGCGCCGCCGCCGATCGGCACGCGGCCGACGCGGATCTGCCGGGATTGCCGGCGCACGATGGTGTGCTGGGGTTTCATGACGAGCCGGCCGCTACGGAACGGTGAAGCGCGCCGTGTCCTGGGCGTTGATGTGGGCCGAGAAGTCCACGGCGGCGCCACCGTAGAACACCTTCACGTTCCGGGCGTTGCCGAGAAACACGGTGTACGGCTCCGTGCCGTCCAGCGCGTGGCGCTCGCCGCGACGCACCAGGCCGATGGCGAGGGTCTTGTTGCGGCTGTCCTCGACGCGCACGAACGAAGCTTCGCTGAACTCGAGCACGAGCTGGTTCGGCACCGCCGCCGGCGTGGCCGGCGCGGGCGCCTCGGTCGTGGCGTCGTTCGCTGGCGTCGGCGTCGCCGCTTCCGCCGCGGCGGCGGCAGGCGGCGTGGGCTCGGGCGCGGGCTGCGGCGCGGCGGGCGCTGATCGCGCCGGGGTGTTGGCCAGGCGCTGCGGCGGCTCGCGATTGATGACCGCCACCAGGACACCGACGCCGATCAGGCCGAGCGCGATCAGGCCCAGGCCGGGCCCGCGGGAGTGGCGCGAGGTGCCGGCGGCAACGCCGCCCGCCAGCGGCAGGCGCCGCAGCGGCACGGCGGCCGGCGAAGGCTTGTTGGTGCGCGCGTTGTAGGCGCCGATCAGATCGGACTCGGCGACCGGCAGGACCTTGGCGATCTTGCGGTAGTAGCCGCGGATGTAGACCGGCTCGGAGAGCGCGGCGAAATCATCGCGTTCCAGCGCCTCGAGCGTGCCCTTGGCCAGCTTGAGCTGGCCGGCGAGGTCGTCGGCGCCCAGGCCGGCGCGCTCGCGCGCGGCGCGCAGCAGCGCGCCCGGGCTCGGCACGGGTTCCGGCGGCGGCGCGGCGGCGACGGGTGCTTCGGTTTCGGGGGCGTTCATGGCTTGCGCCTGGACAGCACCTCGGCCTCGGCCGATTCGGGGAATTCCGAGCGCAGGCGCCGCTCGTAGCTGCGCGCCATCTGCATGTCGCCCAGCGCGCGCTCGGTCTGCGCCCCGATCCACAGCGTCTGTGCCGTGGGGCGCGACGCGATCTCGTAGCGCTGCAGGAAGGCGCGGGCGCGCAGGTAGTCCTTCTTGTCGAAGCTGTACTGCGCCATCGTCGCCAGCGCGTTGGCGTGCTTCGGGTTCAGGCGCAGCGCCTCGCGCAGGTAGCCTTCGGCCCGCTCGCGCGCCTTCGGCGTGCTGCGCAGGCACACGCCGGCGTTGGCCCAGGCGTCGGCCGGGATCTGGTTGTCCTTGTGCTTGGCCGCGCGGAGGAACATTTGCTCGGCGTCGTCGGCCTCGCCCTGCCCGCACAGGAAGACACCGAAGTTGGTCATGGTCGCGGCGTCGTTGCTGTTGAGGCTCAGCGCCTCGCGATAATGCTTGCTGGCGAGCTTGGGCTCGCCCTTGCGCTGGTACACCAGCGCGATGGCGGAATGCGCCATGGCGAGGTCGTCATCCTGGTCGATCGCCTTCTCCAGCTTCTCCAGCGCCAGCTCGAACTGGCCCCGGCGCATGTAGTCGATGCCGAGCTGCGCGTTGAGGCGCGCGGCTTCCTTCAGGTCGGGCTTGCTGGCGCCGACCTGCTGCTGCTCGGTCGTCGTGCACGCGGCGGCCAGGGCCACGGCCAATGCGGCGACCACGATTCTCATGCGTGCCCTCGCGCCAGGCGCGGCCGCGGCGCGCCGTCCGTCTTCACCGGAATGTCTCTCAGCCGCTGCTTCTGGCGGCTGTGCACCTTGCCGGCGAGCTGGCCGCAGGCGGCGTCGATGTCGTCGCCGCGCGTCTTGCGCGTCGTCGTGACGATGTCCTTGGCGCGCAGGATGTCGGCGAACGCGCGGATGCGCTCGGCCGGCGAGCGCCGGTACTGCGTGTCCGGGAACGGGTTGAACGGGATCAGGTTGACCTTGGCCGGCAGCCCGGCGAGCAGCTTGACCAGTTGGCGCGCGTGCTCGGGCGCATCGTTGACGCCGTCGAGCATCACGTACTCGTAGACGATGTGCGCCTTGCGGTCCTTGCCCTCGGTGTACTTGCGGCAGGACTCGATCAGTTCGGCGAGCGGGTACTTGCGGTTGATCGGCACCAGCTCGTCGCGCAGTTTGTCGTTCGGCGCGTGCAGCGACAGCGCCAGCGCGCAGTCCACGTCCTCGCGCAGGCGGTCGATGAACGGCACCAGTCCCGAAGTCGACACCGTGACCTTGCGCTTCGACAGGCCGAAGCCGTGGTCGTCGAGCAGGATGCGCAGCGCCGGCAGCACCTCGCCGTAGTTCGCCAGCGGTTCGCCCATGCCCATGAAGACCACGTTGGTGACGACGCGCTCGCTCTGGAAGTCCCCGCCGAGCGTTTTCGCGGCGAACCAGACCTGCGCGACGATCTCCGCCGTGCTCAGGTTGCGCGAGAAGCCCTGCGCGCCGGTGGCGCAGAACGAGCAGTCCATGGCGCAGCCGACCTGCGAGGAGATGCACAGCGTGCCGCGGTCGTCCTCCGGAATGAAGACCGTCTCGATGGCCTGGCCCTCGCCCGCCTTGGTCACCCACTTGCGCGTGCCGTCGGCGGAAACCTGTTCGGTGATCAGCTCGGGCGGCCGGACCACGAACACCGAGGCGAGCTTGGCACGCAGTTCCTTGCCGAGGTTGCTCATCAGCGCGAAGTCGTCGACGCCGCGCCGATAGATCCAGTTCATCACCTGGTCGGCGCGGAACGGCGCCTCGCCCATCTCCGCGAATCGCGCGCGCAACGCCGTGCGGTCCAACCCGAAGAGGTTTATCGCCCCCCCCCCCGGCGCGCCACGCGGCGCGCCGACCTCTCCCCGCAAGCGGGGAGAGGTGTTGTCGGTGGCTTTCGAGGAGCTCATCAGTTCAGCGCGTGCGCGGGCACAGCTCGGTGGTGCGGAAGAAGTAGCTGATCTCGGTCCTCGCGTTGTCGAGCGAGTCCGAGCCGTGCACGGCGTTCTCGTCGATGCTCGCGGCGTAGTCCGCGCGGATCGTGCCCTTGGCGGCCTTCTTCGGGTCGGTGGCGCCCATGATGTCGCGATGCTTGAGCACGGCGTTGTCGCCTTCGAGCACCGACACCATCACCGGGCCGCTGGTCATGAACCGGCACAGGTCCTTGAAGAACGGGCGATCCTTGTGCACGGCGTAGAAACCTTCGGCTTCGCCCGGCGTCAGGTGCTTCATGCGCGCCGCCACGATCTTGAGGCCCGCGGCCTCGAAGCGGTTGTAGATGTTGCCGATGTGGTTCTTGGACACGGCGTCGGGTTTGATGATGGACAGGGTACGTTCAACCGCCACTTGCAAAGCTCCTGAGAAAGTTGAGGGAAAACAGCAATCTGGCGCCCTCGTAGGCGCCTGAAAAATCAGGAAATTGTAGCAGGAAGCGCTTGGCCCGCGTGGAGCTACGCGGCGGTTTTCTGGACCGAAAAGCTCTCGCCGCAGCCGCACAGGGCCTCGGCATTGGGGTTTTCGAACTTGAAGACTTCGTTGAGGCCTTCCTTGCAGAAGTCCACCACCAGGCCATCGAGCATCGGCAGCGTGTCGCGCGCCACGAACACCCTGGCGCCGTGCGACTCGAACACCACCTCGTCCGGCTCGGGTTGGTCGGCGTAGTCGAGCAGGTAGGCGTAGCCGGAACAGCCGGAGGCCTTGATGCCCACGCGCAGGCCGAGGCCGCGGCCGCGGGCCTGGATCTGCTGCTGGACGCGCCGGGCGGCGCTTTCGGTCAGTTGGATCATGATGTCGGTGCGAGGGACTTTATCGCGTCCTCCCCCAGTAGCGCACAGTGGAGGCGATCCTCCGGTATTTCAAGAGCTTGGCGGATGTCCTTGCCGCGAATCAGGGCCAACTCCGCCAGCGTGCTGCCAATGGCCTGCTCGCACACCCAGCCGCCGACCGCAATCGTGGCCGGGCAGCCGTAGGCCTGGAAGCGGGCGTCCTCGATGCGCTCACCGCTCATGCGCAGCCACAGTTCGAGGCGGTTGCGGTTGGCCGGCGTGGCGGCCGTGCCCCGCAGGACGCGGCTTCCTTCCAGCGTGCCGGCGCGCGGCAGCTCCGTGAACAGGCGCCAGACCGGCTCCGAGTACCCGAACGGGTTCGGGCCCATCACGCGCTCTCACGCCAGAGGGGCGACAGCGTACGCAGGCGCCGCACCTGGCCGACCACCTGCTCGGCGGCGGCGTCGATCTCGGCCTGGGTGGTGGCGCGGCCGAGCGAGAAGCGCAGGCTGGCATCGGCGAGGTCGTCGTCGCGGCCCAACGCGCGCAGCACATAGGACGACTCGCCGGTTCCCGCCGAGCAGGCCGAGCCGCTCGAGCCGGCCAGCTCCGGCAGCGAAGCGCGCAGGCTCTCGCCTTCGACGCCGGCGAAGCTCACGTTGAGCACGCCCGCCACGCGCGGCGCGCCTTCACCGTTGACGAAGATCTGTGGCAGCGCGCGCAGGCGCTCGAGCAGGCGGTCGCGCAGCCGCCCGAGCTGCTCGTGGTCGGCGGACAGGCGCTGGCCGGCGACGCGGAAAGCCGCGCCCATGCCGACGATCTGGTGCGTCGGCAGCGTGCCGGAGCGCATGCCCTGCTCGTGGCCGCCACCGTGCAGCTGCGGCGCCAGGCGCGCGCGCGGGCGCTTGCGCACGAACAACGCGCCCATGCCCTTGGGCCCGTAGATCTTGTGCGCCGACAGCGACAGGAGGTCCACCGGCACCGCGCGCAAGTCGATCGGCACCTTGCCGGCGGCCTGCGCCGCGTCGACGTGGAACAGGATGGATTTCTCGCGCAGCGCCGGCGCCAGTCCGGCGATGTCCTGGATCACGCCGGTCTCGTTGTTGACCCACATCAGCGAGACCAGCACGGTCTCGGGCGTCAACGCGTCGAGCACCTGCCCGGGCGACACGCAGCCATCCGCGCCCGGCCTCAGGTACGTCACCTTCGCGCCCTGCGTCTCGAGGTAGCGGCAGGTATCGAGCACGGCCTTGTGCTCGGTCATCGAGGTCACGATGTGGCGGCCGCGCTCCTTGTAGAACTCGAACGCGCCCTTGATGGCAAGGTTGTCGGACTCGGTGGCGCCCGAGGTCCACACGATCTCGCCGGGCTCGGCGCCGATGAGCCGGGCGACGTCGGCGCGCGCCTGCTCCACGGCCTGGCGCGCGCGCTTGCCCTCGACATGGTCCGACGCGGGATTGCCGTGCACGCCGCCGGGCTTGAGGAAGTCCAGCATGGCCTCGAACACGGCCGGGTCGAGCGGCGTGGTCGCCGCATGGTCAAGATAAATCATGCGGTGCGCATCATGCCGGGCATCGCCGCGCCCAGGCCCGCGAGCAGCTCGCGCAGCGCGGCGGCGAAGCGGTCCACCTCGGCCTCGGTGTTGTCCTTTCCCAGGCTGACGCGGATCGCGCACAACGCCAGTTCGGCGGGCACGCCCATGGCGAGCAGCACGTGACTTGGCTCGTCGGTGCCGCTGGCGCAGGCCGAGCCCGACGACACCGCGAAGCCCTGCTTGTCGAGCAGCCCGAGCAGCGTGGCGCTGTGCACGCCGGGCACCGCGAACTGCGTGGTGTTCGGCAGCCGCGGCGCCTTCGTACCGAAAATGCGCAAGCCCGGAATCGGCGCGAGCTGCGCCTCCAGCCGGTCCTGCAGCCGCGCCAGGTGCGCGCGCCGCATGCCCAGCTCCAGCCGCGCGAGCTCGG
>JANNLM010000249.1:0-2635 GCA_031396825.1 Gammaproteobacteria bacterium
GCCAAGACCTACGACCTCGAGGTGTGGCTGCCGTCGCAGGACCGCTACCGCGAGATCTCGTCGTGCTCCAACTTCGAGGATTTCCAGGCACGGCGCATGCTGGCGCGCGCGCGGCGCGCCGGCGGCAAGCCCGAGCTGCTGCACACCTTGAACGGCTCGGGCCTCGCCATCGGCCGCACGCTGGTGGCGATCCTCGAGAATTTCCAGGACGCCGGCGGCGCGATCGCCGTGCCGGCGGTTTTGCAGCCCTACATGGGCGGACTCAAGCAGATCGGTTGATGCGTTTCGATAACGGAGAGGACAGGTTCATGAAACACGCAACTTTCGCGGTGATGCTGGGACTGGTGTTGACCGGGTGCTCGTCGCCGAACGAGGCCGAGCCGACCGAGGCGTTCTGCACATCGTTCGGCGCTGGCGCCACCTACCAGTGGCAGGCTTGCAACGCGGGTTGCGCGCTGGCGAACTCCACGCAAGCCCATGACCTCGACCTGAACACGACCGCGACCATCGCGCCGCAGCCCGGCCAGACCACCTACACCACGAGGCTGACCGCCACGTCGGTGGCGGACATAGCGGACGGCGCCATCCCCGGCGTGTTCCTGACCCAGCCGAATTCGGCGAACTTCGTGAACATGACGACCACGATGCGGACGATCAGGGACGGCGTGCAGGTGGAGGTGCTGAACGCGAACAACGAGGAGATTTCCCTCTCCGAGAACGGCACGCCGGCGACGGGGTTCCTCGGCATGCGCACGACGGCGGACTTCGACACGCTCGAACTCAACGTGACGGTCACCTGGGGCGCGGGCGACGTCCCGAACTACTTCGTCTACGAAATCTGCAGCGACGGCGGCAACGTGTAGGAGCGCCTTTAGGCGCGACGCCTTCTGAAGATCGGCGTCGGGTCATCCGCGGCGCCCTGGTAGCCGAAGCTGAAGTCGCGGAACGCCTTCACGGCGTCCTGCAGGTCGGCGCCGGCCTTCACCTCGAAGGCATTCACGCCGCAGCGGTGCATGTAGAACATCGCATCGCGGAACACGTCCCCGATCGCGCGGATCTCGCCGGTGTAGGCGTGGCGGTCGCGCAGCAGCCGCGCCTGCGAATACCCGCGGCCGTCGAAGGTGCGGCCGCCCTCGGGCTTGGGCTGGATGAACCCGAATGGCACGGCGACGAGGGCGAGGGCGGCCAGGTCGTCCTTCAGTTCGTCCACGTCGAGCGTCGGCGGGATGGCCACGCCGACGTTGCGGCGCGCCTTCAGCGCGACCCGGTCGGCCTGCCAGCGCGCCCACGACACGATGACCCTTGCGGCGGCCGGCAGCGGCGCGGCGTCGTCCAGGTGCGTCCAGTCGTCCTCGACGATGGCGCCGTCGCGGATGATCTTCATGCCGAGGCCGCGGCCGCATGGGCCGCGTCCTCGGCGTAAACCTTGGCCTTGAACGGCGCCAGGCCGATGCGCCGGTAGGTGTCGATGAACGGCTCGCCGTCGCGGCGGTGGTCGACGTAGGTCTCGATGATCCGCGCGATGGTGTCGACCACGTGCTCACGCGAGATCGACGGGCCGATGCGGTCGCCGAGCGTGGCGTCGTTGCTGGCGCTGCCACCGAGCGTGACCTGGTACCACTCCTCCCCGGCCTTGTCGACGCCGAGCACGCCGATGTGGCCGACGCTGTGGTGGCCGCAGCCGTTCATGCAGCCCGAAATCTTGATCTTGATCTCGCCGAGGTCGTGCAGGTAGTCGAGGTTGTCGTAGCGCTCGGAGAGCTCCTGCGCGATGCCGATCGAGCCGGCGTTGGCCAGCGAGCAGAAATCCAGGCCCGGGCAGCAGATCAGGTCGGTCAGCGTGCCGATGTTGGGCGTCGCCAGGTCGAGCGGCTTCAGCGCCTGCCACAGCGTGTGCAGGTCGCCGATTTTGACGTCGCCGAGCAGCAGGTTCTGGTCGTGCGTGGTGCGGATCTCGCCGAACGAGTGGCGGTCGGCGAGGTCGGCCAGCGCCTCCATCTGCGCCGACGTGCAGTCGCCCGGCGTGCCGCCACGCGGCTTCAGCGAGACGAACACGGCGCGATAGCCCGGGATGCGGTGGGGCCAGGTGTTTTGCCTGAACCAGGCTGCGTAGGCGGCGTCGGCGGTCAGGCGCGCGGCGTGGGTGCGATCCTGCGCTGCCCTGGAATCATAAGTGTGCGGGGCGAAGAACTTGCGGAAGTGGCGCAGGTCCTCGGCGCGCAGCTTCAGGTAGCCGTGCTTGATCTGGTCCCACTCGGCTTCCACCAGCCGCGTGAACTCGGCGACGCCCTTGTCCTTGACCAGGATCTTGATGCGGGCCTTGTGGATGTTGTCGCGCCGGCCCAGGCGGTTGTACACGCGCAGGATCGCCTCGAGGTACGACAGCAGGTCCGGCTCCGGCAGGAACTCACGCACCTTCTGGCCGATGATCGGCGTGCGGCCGAGCCCGCCGCCGACGTAAACCGTGTAGCCGATCTGCCCGCCCGGCGTCATCACGATGCGCACGCCGATGTCGTGCGTCAGCAGCGCGGCGCGCTCGTGCTCGGTGGCCGAGAACGCGATCTTGAACTTGCGCGGCAGGAAGTTGAACTCGGGGTGGAAGCTGGCCCACTGCCGGGTGATCTCGCAGTACGGC
>JANNLM010000272.1:0-11794 GCA_031396825.1 Gammaproteobacteria bacterium
GTGAGGCCCTCGAGCGCGTAGTACTCGCACTGCATCGGGACCAGCACGCCGTCGGCCGCGACCAGCGCGTTGACGGTGAGCTTGGACAGCGCCGGCGGGCAGTCGACGATGATGAAATCGAAGCGGTCGGAGATCTCGGCCAGCACCGACTTCAGCGCGAAGTCGCCGACCGGCATCTCGCGCAGCCGCACTTCCGCCTCGGTCAGATCGCCGTTGGCCGGGATCAGGTGGAAGCCGAGCTGCGGCAGCTCACGGATCACCTCGTCGGGCCTGGCCTTCTCGAGCAGCAGGTCGCGCGCGGTCTTGGCGATGCTGTTCTTGTCGACGCCGACGCCCATGGTGGCGTTGCCCTGCGGGTCGAGGTCCACCAGCAGCACGCGCCGGCGTGTCGCCGACAGCGACGCGGCGAGGTTGACGGCCGTGGTGGTCTTGCCCACGCCGCCTTTCTGGTTGGCGACCGCGATGATGCGGGTCATGTCCTGGTGGCGATGATGAGGTGACGGTCTTCGTCGAGGCCCGGCACCTTCAGCGCGATCTCCTGCTCGATCCGGAAACCGGGCGGCACGGCGGCCAGCTCCTTGCGGTCCAGCTTACCCTTCATTGCCAGCCAGCGGCCACGGTCCGCGCCCAGCGCGGCGGTCTGCTCGAGGAATTCGCGCAGCGAGCCGAAGGCGCGCGTGATGACGGTGTCGAAGCGCGCCGGCGGCGCGAACGCTTCGGAGCGGGCCTCGACCACCTCAACGTTGGTCAGCGGCAGCGAGCGCTGCACGTGGCGCAGGAAGCGCGCCTTCTTGCCACCGCTGTCGAGCAATGTCACGTGCAGCGCCGGGTTGGCCAGCGCCAGCGGAATGCCGGGCAGGCCGGCGCCGGACCCGACGTCCACCGTGCGGCCTTGCACCTGCGGCAGCACCACCAGCGAGTCGAGCAGGTGGCGCGTGACCATCTCGACCGGCTCGCGCACCGACGTCAGGTTGTAGACCTTGTTCCAGATCACCAGCTCGCCGAGGTATTTCAGCAGCGGCGCCGCGAGCGCCGGGTCGAGCTTCAAGGCCATGAGTCCGGCCAGTAGCCGGGCTTCGGGGCTGCTCTTAGGATCGCGCATGTTCGTGTCATCCCGAGCGAAGCGAGGGATCTCGTCGTGAACGGCACGAGACATGCTCGCGCCCTCGTCGCTACGCTCCTCGGAATGACACTAGACGACGAACAGCGACACGAAGTCCTGCACCGGCGTCGCCTCGAGGCGGCCCTGGTCGTCGCACAGCTCGAGGATCCTGCTGGCGTTGCGCGGCGCGATCTTCAGCGCGAGGTTGCGCTTGAACTTGTCGACCAGCACCGGGATGCCTTCCTTGCGGCGGCGGCGGTGGCCGATCGGGTATTCGACCACCACTTCCTTCAGCTTGGTGCCGTCCTTGAACTCGACCGTGATGCCGTTGGCGATCGAGCGCTTGTCGGAGTCGAGGTAATCCTTGGTGAACTGCTTGTCTTCCTTGCAGGTCATCTTCTCGCGCAACGCATCGATGCGCGGGTCGGACGCGACGTCGTCCCCGTAGTCCGAGGCGTCGAGGCGGCCGAAGATCAGCGGCACGGCGACCATGTACTGGATGCAGTGGTCGCGGTCGGCGAAGTTCGCGAGCTTGCCCTTCTTGTCGATGATGCGGATCGCCGACTCGTGCGTGCGGATGGTGATCTTCTTGATGTCGTCGAGCCGGTCCATGACCTGCCCGTGCAACTGCATGGCGCACTCGACCGCGGTCTGCGCGTGGAACTCGGCCGGGAAATTGAGCTTGAACAGCACCTGCTCCATCACGTAACCCGACAGCTTGCGCGCCAGCGTGATCTCCTTGCCGCCGAACAGCCGGTCCTGGAAGCCCCACAGCTTGGCGGTCAGCACCGACGGGATGTCCATCTCGCCGCGCAGCGTGCGCAGCGCGAGCAGCACGGCCCGCGAGGTCGCGTCGCCCGCGGCCCAGCTCTTGCGCGAACCGGCGTTCGGCGCGTGGCGGTAGGTGCGCAGCGCACCGCCGTCAGCCCAGGCGTGCGTCAGCGCGGTGATGACGTCCTCGTGACTGCCTCCGAGCATGCGCGTGACCACGGCGGTCGAGGCGACGCGGACCAGCAGCACGTGGTCGAGGCCGACGCGGTGGAAGGAGTTCTCCAGCGCCAGCACGCCCTGGATCTCGTGCGCCCTGATCATGGCGCGCAGCACGTCGCCGACGAACAGCGGCGGCTTGCCCTGCGCGAGGTTGCGGCGCGACAGGTAGTCCGCGGTGGCGAGGATGCCGCCGAGGTTGTCTGACGGATGGCCCCACTCCGCCGCCAGCCAGGTGTCGTTGAAGTCGAGCCAGCGGATCATGCAGCCGATGTTGAAGGCGGCCGCCACCGGGTCCAGTTCATATGAAGTACCCGGCACGCGCGCGCCGCCGGCCATGCTCGCGCCCGGCACCACCGGGCCCATCAGCTTGGTGCAGGCCGGATAGGTCAGCGCCTGCAGGCCGCAGCCGAGGGTGTCCATAAGACAGAAACGTGCAGTAGTGAGCGCCTCGTCCGAAAATTTCTTGTGATTGCAGACGTAGTCGGCGATCTCGACGAGGATTTTGTCGGGCGAAGGACGGGTGGTGTCCTTGAGGTCGTGGTGCGCGCTCATCGGCGGGTGCTCTGGGGGGCTGGGGGCGAAAAAGGGCGCTAAGTATACCGGCGGCCCGGCCCCCTTCCGGGCCGGCATTGATGGGTTTTTCCCATCGCCAGACCCACCTGAACCGACCGTCAGTTTGCTAGAGTCCTCGGCCTATCGGCCTTCCGAGCCGGCTCTATTCAGGGGTAGTGCCATGAAGTCCCGTTTTCTTGGTCTGATGCTGCTGGTCGGCAGCGCCGCGATCGTGTCGGCCGCCGGTTCGTTCTTCATTCCTTATACCCCGGCGCCGAGCAACATCCTGAGCTCGGGCGGCCTGACGCTGAAAGCGCAGGCCTTCGCCGCCGACGGCTGGACCCCGCCGGGCGCCGAATTCCCGCTGGTCCTCGCTTACACCACCGGCAGCAGCCCGGTCACCGGCGCCTCGGTCAGCGTCACGCTGCACAGCGCCTCGGTGTTCGTGGCCTCGACCCCGGCGCCCACCAGCGGCAACGGCACGGCCGGCTCGCCGCTGCAGTACACGATCCCCCTGGTGCCCGCGAACTCGCGCGGCAGCATCGTCATCCGCGTGCGCGCGCGCACGCTGGTCGAGGACCCGCAGGTCATCTGGAAGGACGTCTCCGCCGACGTCTCGATGACCGTGATCGGCCAGAGCGCCGTCACCGGCCGTACGCACGGCCCCAAGGTCACCACGATGGAATCGGCGCGCTACGGCGACCGCCCGTTCCCGGTCGTGATGGTGCAGTACCAGGACATCAAGCACTGCGAAGGCGCCGGCGATCCCTACAGCGAGTGCACCGGCAACCACACTTCGGCGGCGCTCGACGAGGCGGTCAACTCGCGCACCTCGGGCACGTCGATCTGGCAGCTCTACCAGGACCTGTCGTTCGGCTACCTGCATCCCATCGGCGGCGTCAGCCCGGTGCCGAACAGCCCGACCACGGCCTTCACGCAGGGTTACACCCACAAGTTCTCCACGCCTGCTCCGAACGGCACCTGCACCGGCACCACGCTCGGCGGCGCCTACGGCACGCCGCTCTATGGCAACCGCATCGAGGAGGGCTGGTACCTGCTGCCCGGCACGCAGGGCTACTACGGCGCCGACCGCTCCGGCCACGCGCTGGCCGGAGCGCTCACCGGCCAGGGCATGCTGTTCGGCATCGACGATGCCTGCGGCCCCACCGGCAAGCTCGCCTATGACGCAGCCTCGGTGGCCGACCCGGACGTCGACTACAACGACTACGACACCGACAAGGACGGCCTGGTCGACTTCTTCAACATCGTGTTCGTCGGCGACGGCGGCAACGGCAACACCACGCCGACCGGCCTCAACAACGTCTGGCCGCACTCGTCGAGCATCGAGTACTACTACACCGACGCCAACGGCGAGACCGGCTACGTCTCCAACGACCAGTTCCGCAACGAGCTCGACCAGCCGATGTACTGGGTCGACGCCGCGCGCGACACCATGACCACCGACAACACCGGCATCCCGGTGTACGTGCGTGTCGGTCCCTACAACGTCAATCCGGAATCGGCGGTGGACGCGGTCTCGGTCATCGGCCACGAGTACGGCCACTCGCTCGGCCTGCCGGACTTCTATTCCACCGGCGGCCGCTCGACCTTCGGCACCTGGGAGCTGATGGCGGCCGACCACTTCCAGTTCATGACGGTGTACGCGCGCCAGAAGATGGGCTGGATCGTGCCGCGCTCGCTGCCCAACGGCAGCGTCACGCTGCGCGAGTCGAAGTACGACACCGGCGAGATCCACTGGACCACGCCGGACGGTGCGCCGTACGTGCTGACCGGCACCGGCATCCACAACGCCGACGTGTACCGCCTCAGCCTGCCGCGGCCGATCCTGATCGACGAAGTGCCATCCGGCACGCGCGCCTGGTACTCGGGCGCCGGCAACGACTTCGGCTGCCCGGGCCACGCGCTCGACATCTTCCTGCCGGACCTGCAGCAACACGCGAGCGCCAGCGCCGTCACGCTGAAGTTCAAGTCGCTGTACGAGATCGAGTGGGACTACGACTACGGCTTCGTGCTGGTGTCCGAGGACGGCGGCGACACCTGGACTTCGCTGGCCTCGAAGAAGAGCACGACGATCCAGAATTACAACCCGAACGCCAACGGCTGCTTCACCACCTACGGTAACGCCATCACCGGCGTGTTCGAGGGCGGCGGCAACACCCAGGCCAATCCCAACCGCGCGCTCGGCGAATATCCCGCCAGCCCGGGCAACGGTTTCATCGACGATGAGTTCGACCTGACCGCGTTCAAGGGCAAGAGCATCATTCTCCGGTTCGCCTACTCCTCCGATCCGGGCCTGGCCAAGCGCGGCTGGTTCATCGACGACGTCGAGATCACGGCCGGCACCGAGGTCGTCTACTCGAGCGATTTCGAGGAGAGCGACGAGCGCACGCGCCTGTTCCCCGAGAAGTGGCGCCGCGTCAGCACGGTCGAGGGCGTCGACACCGACCACGCCTACTTCCTCGAGCTGCGCGACCGCATCAGCAACGATTATGACGGCAAGGGTCAGAACGACCGCGGCCCCATCTCCTGGGAGCCGGGCGTGTCGATGATCTACGCCGACGAGAACCATGGCTACGGCAACGTCGGCGTGGACGACCCGCCGGCGGTGACGCCGGTGGACTCGAACCCGCAGCCGGGCAACGAGACGCCGAACCTGGACGACGCGGCCTTCACCGTCGCGCGGCCGTTCAACGGCTGCACGCACGTCGACAACTACACCGACCCCAACGGGCCGGGCGAGTTGTGGAAGCTGCCGGACGACCTGAAGTTCACGGTGCTCGGCATCACCGGACTGTCGGGCGACGGCAGCATGCCGGGCAGCCCCGCCGAGGCGACGATCTTCGTCGAGCTGCACCCGAACTGCGACCTCGACATCGCCGCGCCCGTGCTCACGCTCGACACGGCGACCTACGCCGAGCCGGACACCGACGGCGCCTACACGCTGGACTGGACGCGCCCCGCGGGCGCGGTCGGCCCGGAGACGCTGCAGGAAGCGACGGTCTGCGAAACGCTGCTGACCGACGACGCCGAAGGCGGCCTCGGCCTGTGGGAGTCGACCACCGAAGGCACCGGCGCCGTGGCGTGGCAGAGCTCGCCCACCAAGGTGCACTCGGGCGTTCAGTCGTTCTGGGGCCGCTACACCAACGGCTCCGACGCACAGGGCGTCAGCCGCCCGGCCTCGATCCTCACGCTGAAGGACCCGATCGCCATCCCGCTCGAGGGTGAGAGCACGCTGAGCTACTGGGACTTCCACATCAACGAAGGCGACGACTCGGTCGTGCTCGAGGCGTCGATCGACGACGGCGCGACCTGGTCCGTGATCAGCCAGTCGAGCCGCTCGGCTCTGGCTCCCGATGCGGCGCCGGCGCTGGCCACCGAACCGATGAGCAAGCACGCGTTCCCGCTCGATGCGTATCGCGGCGAGAGCCTGAAGGTCCGCTTCCGGATGCAGTCCGGCGGTGAGGATCGCGCGGGCTCGGCGCCGCTGGGTTGGTACGTGGACGACGTGGCGATCGAGACCAGCAACTTCGAGGACGTCACGACCGGCACGACGCTGACGCACGACGTCTCGGGCAAGGCCGATGGCACGTTCTGCTACCGCGTGCGCACGCTCTACCCGGCCGGCACGGCGACGCTGGCCGGCCCGTGGAGCGAGTGGGTGCGCGCGACGGTCGACCTGCCGGGCACCAACCTGCCGCCGCTGGCCAAGGCCGGCGCGGACTTCTCGGTCGACGAGGGCGGCGGCGTGATGCTGAGCGGCGCAGCCTCGACCGATCCGGAAGGCGGCACGCTGGAATACCAGTGGAGCCAGACGGGCGGCCCGGCCGTGGCGATGAGCAATGCCGGCACCGCGGTCGCGAGCTTCACCGCACCGCAGGTCAACGCCGACACGCCGCTGAGCTTCGTGCTCACGGTCACCGACGCAGCCGACCAGGAAGCCACCGACACCATCGTCGTCACGGTGAGGAACGTCACCGCGGGCGGGGGTGGAGGCGGCGGCACCGACGAGAAGCTCGGCGACAACAAGTTCGGCGGCTCGCTGCCGTCGCTGAGCCTGCTCGTGCTGGGACTGCTGGCGCTGGGCCGACGCCGCATTCGCGGGTAAGGTACGCGGCATGGGGAAACGGCTGCTGCTGGCGGGCGCGCTGCTGTTCGCGGCGCTCCTGCTCTATCTGCTGGCCTGGCCCACGGGCATGGAGCCCGTGGCCTGGACGCCGCCGGCAGCGCCGAAGCTCGAGGGCGTCTACGCGTACAACGAGAAGCTGAAAGGCATCCAGAAGCTGGCGCCCGGCGCCGGCAAGGGCCCGGAGGCGATCAACGTCGACGCCGTGGGGCGGGTCTACGCCGGCTACGCGGACGGGCGCGTGGTGATGTTGTCGCCGGGCGCCTCGACGCTGACCGAAGTGGTGAACACGCAGGGACGGCCGCTCGGCATCACCTTCGCCCCCGGCGGCGGCGTAGTCATCGCCGACGCGATCAAAGGCCTGCTGCACTTCGGCAAGAAGCTGGCCACGCTCGCCACCGAGGCCGATGGCGTGCCGTTCGGCTTCACCGACGACGTCGACGACACCCGCGGCGACAAGAACCTTTACTTCACCGACGCCTCGCACAAGTTCGGCTACGGCCGGCACATGATCGACATCCTCGAGCACGGCGCCAACGGCCGCCTGCTCGAGTACAACGTCGCCACTAAACAGACGCGCGTGCTGATGTCCGGTCTGCACTTCGCCAACGGCGTCGCGGTCGGTCCCGACGACGCCTACGTGCTGGTCAACGAGACCAGCAAGTACCGCGTGCTGCGCTACTGGCTCAAGGGCGAGAAGGCCGGCACGCACGACGTGTTCATCGACAACCTGCCCGGTTTTCCCGACAACATCACCTGGAACAACCGCGGCGTGTTCTGGCTCGCGATCTTCGCCCCGCGCGACGCGCTGCTCGACTCGCTGCTGCCGGGCAATCGGTACCTGCGCACCGTCATGTCCAAGCTGCCGGCCTTCCTGCAGCCCAAGCCGAAGAAGCACGCGTTCGTCCTTGGGCTCGACACCGACGGCAAGGTCGTTGCCAACCTGCAGTACGCCGGCGACGACGCCTACGCGCCGATCACGAGCGTGCGCGAGCACGGGCCGTTCCTGTATTTCGGCAGCCTCAGCTATCCCGCCATCGGCCGGCTGCCGCTGAACCAGGCGCTGGCGAACGCCGAGGCGCCGCCCGAGGGCTGGGACCAGCCGCCCGAGTTCAAGCCGGCCCCCGGGCCGGTCGGCCGCAAGGCGGCCTCCCAACGCAAGCGCGAGCGCGAAGCCGAAGAGCAGAAGTGAGCCGTTAGGGGCCTTTCTACTATTTGTCGGCACCCGGCCGGCGCGGTAGCCTGAATACCTGACAGTCCGTTCATATTGGACGGCGACACTTTCCGGGGTGCATGCGATGCGTAATTTCGCGCCGGCCCAGCTCTGGGCCCTCGTGGCGTCTATCTCACTGTTCCTGTCACTGCCGACGCACGCCGCCACTCCGGCCAGCGGCACGCTGAGCCCGGACACGCCGAGCCTCAACTTCGGCTCCGGGCCGTTCGCGATCTCGAACCCGACGCCCACGCCGGAAATCGACAATGGCCCGCGCTGCAACGCCACGCTGAATGCGTGCGATAGCTACGAGCTGACCGTGTCGCTTCCCAGCGGCTTTGCAGCCGCCAACCCGGGCGCCAGCGTGCGCATCACCACTTCCTGGAGCCCGGCCCAGGCCGACGTGGACCTGTGGGTGTTCGCGGGCGGAACTGCAGACACCGACGGAAGCAGCGAAGGCGTCGCCTCGGGCGGCGCGAGCAGCAGCAACCCCGAGGTTGTCACGCTGCCGCTGACCTCGGACCTGAGCAAGAGCTACACCATCAAGATCGTGCCGTTCGCCGCCACCGGCGTTGCGCCGACGACGACGATCGAGCTGCTGGTGCCCGAGCCGCCGCCGCCCGATGCCGATGGCGACGGCATCACCGACGCCGACGACGACTGCCCCGGCACGCCGCCGGGCACCTCGGTGGATGCCCAGGGTTGCCCGCTGCCCCCGGGCGATCCGGCGACCTGCACGAGCCCCGGCGTGACCCTGCTCACCGACGAAGATCTCGACAACCTGTCGGCCACCCCCGGCACCGACCTGCTGTCGTTCCAGCTCACGCAGCCCCCGCAGAGCCCGGCCGGCGACCGCATCGAGGACCAGCTGCTCGCCTTCCGCATCAACACCGATGCCGGCGTGACGCCGACACCGGCGACTTCGTGGTTCGTCTCGTTCGTCACGGCCGGCGGCGCGCGCGGCGTACGCATGACCGGCGACTCGAGCGGCAACCCGGTGTTCCAGTCGTACGTCGTCGGCGCCAGCGGCGGCGATCCGCCGGCATACGACGGCCGCTTCGTCGAAGGCGCCCGCGCAGCGCACGCCTCCAGCTCGCTCGATGCGGCGGCGGGCGCCATTACCATCGTCGTGAAGGTGACCGACCTCGGCCTCACCGCTCCCGGCCAGGTGCTGTCGGCGTTCAACTCAGGCGTCACGCAGACCACCGGTGGCGTCGCCACCGCCGTGGATGACGGCATGCCGAACAACAATCTGTCGCGCAGCACGGTGTCCTACGCGCTGCACGACAACGTCGTCTGCGGCGGCCCGCAGCTCAAGCCGGTGCAGCCGCCGCCGCCCGCGACGGGCCTGCCGCCGCGGTTCCAGATCCACGTGGCGCCGCCCGCGCTCGGCAACGACGCCGCCGAGCCGTCCGTCGGTTTCAACCGCCACACGCAGCGCACGATGTTCATTTCGTACACGCAGGCGCTGCGCCAGACGTATCAGGAAGACATCGTTCCGCCGCTGCTGCCGGCCAGTTGCCCGGCGCTGTGGGAAGACAAGTCGGGCCTGCTGACGACGGTCAACAGCCTCGACCCAATCCTGTTCACGGATGAAGCGACCGGCCGCACCTTCAACTCGCAGCTCACCGGCTCGAACAGTGCGTTCGAATTCACCGACGACGACGGCGAGACCTGGACGCCCGGCCAGATCGGCGCGTCCAACGGCGGCGCCGACCACCAGACCGTGGCCTCGGGGCCCTATCCCGCGGCTGCCACGCCGCCGACCGCCCTCTGGCCGGCCAGCGGCGCCAAGCGCGCGGTGTACTACTGCTCGCAATCGGTGGCCACGGCGTTCTGCTCACGCAGCGACGACGGCGGTCAGACTTTCGGCCCGGGCTACACCTTCAAGAACCTGGATTGCGGCGCCGGCGGCCTGCACGGCCACGTCAAGGTCGCACCGGATGGCACGGTCTACGTGCCGGACAGCTCGCAGTGCGTTGCGCCCACCGGCGCCACTGGCACGGCCGGTAACGTGATCGAGCACGTCAGCGACAACGCCGGCGTCACCTATACCCAGCACGCCATTCCCACCAGCACCGGCGGCGCCGGCTCCGATCCGTCGGCCGGCATCGCCACCGATGGCACGCTCTACATGTGCTACGAGAACGCCGACAGTCGCGTGCGCATGGCCGTGTCGCACGACAAGGGCGCGACCTGGGAGAACGACCAGGACATCGGCGCTGCGCTGGGCATCACCCAGACGCGCTTCCCGCAGGCCGTCGCCGGCGACGGCAACCGCGCCGCGTGCGCGTTCCTCGGCACCACCGGCGCGCGGCCCGAGAGCCCGACCAACGACGGCGCCTCGCTCGCCTTCGAAGGCGTGTGGCACGGCTACGTCGCCACCACCTACGACGGCGGCGAAACGTATCACCTCGTCAACGTCACGCCCGGCGATCCCGTCCAGGGCTGGGGCGGCGTCGGCCCGAGCGGCACCAACCGCAACCTGCTCGACTTCAACGACCTGCAGATCGACGACGAAGGGCGCCTGCTATTCGCCTTCGCCGACGGCTGCACCGGCGGCTGCGTCAACGATCCGAGCGCCAACGGCTTCGCCGCCAAGGCGACGGTCATCCGCCAGACCGGCGGCCGCCCGATGTTCGCGGCGCTGGACAATGCGCCCGGCACGCGCTTCAACAATCCGGCGCCGCTGGCGCCGGCCGCGGCGTGCGCGCGCCAGGACCTGAGCACGCGCAATGCGCTGCAGGCCGAAGTGAAGTGGGACGCGCCCGACACGGGCGGCACTGCCATCGGCACCTACCGCGTGTTCCGCGCCACCGACCCGGCCGGCCCGTTCACGCTGCTCGGCAGCACCGCCGGCAGCAAGAACGTGTTCGTCGACTCGACCGCCAACCCCTCGGTGGAGAAGTACTACTACCAGGTCGAGACGGAGAACCCCGTCGGCACCGCGCCGATCAGCAACACCATCGAGCTGACGGTTTCAACCGAGGTGGTGGACACCTGCACGCTGCCCGGCGAGATCATCGCGCTCGACGCCGAGGGTGACGGCGCCGGTGACGACACCGACATCCTGTACCTGGCCGTCGCCGAGCCGCCGGCGTTCCCGGACAGCTTCGTCATCACCGAGAAGATCGCGAACTTCACCGCGGGCACGCCGCCGGCGAGCTCGTTCTACCCGGTCCTGTTCCCGACCAGGGGCAACCTCTACATCGCCCTCGATGCGACACAGGGCGCGCCGAGGTTCCACTACGGCACGTACCAGGACGTCGGCCAGGGCGTGCTGGCGTTCACCGAGGACGGCGCTCTGCCGGACAGCAGCTTCGCGGCGGACGGAACCATCACGTTCGTGGTGCCCCGCGCGGTGCTGGGCAACCCCGCCGTGGGCGGCGTCATCGCGGGCTTCGACGCGCGCGCGCGCGTCGGCTCCCAGTCGGCGACCAGCCGCGACACGGCCGGGCCTTCCGACTACACGGTACGCGGCACCAGTATCTGCACGGCCGTGCAACCGGTGCTGGCTTCGCTGGCCGCGTCCGTCAGCGAAGGCACGGCGCCGCTGCCGGTGACGTTCACCATCGCCGGCACTCCTCCGGACGGGGCCACGTTGAGCAGCTACTCGATCCTGTTCGGCGACGAGCCGGGCGCCAACCCGACGCCCTACACGGGGCCGATGGCCGGCAGCGCGGCGGTGGTGTCCCACACCTACTCGGCGCCGGGCGTTTACCGCGCCCGCGTGACGGTCACCGACAGCACCGGCGCGACGAGCCAGAACCTCGCCGAGCAGACCATCACCGTG
>JANNLM010000009.1:0-4741 GCA_031396825.1 Gammaproteobacteria bacterium
CTTCATCTCGCTGACGGCGTTCGTCGGCGGCATCCTGAACGCCTACGGCAAGTTCGCCATGGCGGCCGTCAATCCGATCTGGCTCAACGTCTGCATGATCACGGCCGCATGGTTCTTCGCGCCGTCGGTCGAGGCCCTCGCGATCGCGGTGCTGGCCGCGGGGCTCGTGCAGATGCTGTTCCTGCTGCCGGCGGCGGCCCGCATCGGGTTGTTGCCGCATCCGCGCTGGGGCTGGAGCGATCCGCAGGTGCGCCGGATCATCACGCTGATGGTCCCGATCATGATCGGGTCGTCGGCGTCGCAGTTCAGCCTGATCCTCGACACCATCGTCGCCTCGTTCCTCGAGGGTGACGGCTACGTGACCTGGCTGTGGTGGGGCGACCGCCTGATGGAGTTCCCGCTCGGCACCTTCAGCATCGCCATCGCCACCGTGATCCTGCCGTCGCTCGCCGCCCAGCACGCGCGCCAGGCGCCGGCGGCGTACAGCGCGACGCTCGACTGGGCCCTGCGCATGGTGTTCGTGATCGGCGTGCCGGCCATGCTGGGGCTGCTGCTGCTTGCGGGCCCGCTGGTCAGCACGCTGTTCCAGTACGGGCGGGCGACCGCGCATGACGTCGAGATGGCGGCCTGGGCGCTGGCGGGTTACTCGTTCGCCTTCCTGGGGTTCTCCCTGGTCAAGGTGCTGGTCCCCGGGTTCTACGCGCGCCAGGAAACGCGCGCGCCGCTGCGCTACGCCTTCATCGCCTTCGGCTCGGGCATGGCCTGCAGCGTCACGTTCACCCTCGCTGCGGTTTACACCGGTTTCGCCGCGCCCCATGCGGCCATCGCCTTGTCCACGGCCGTCGGCGCCTGGATCAACGCGGCGCTGCTGTACCAACGGCTGCGCCGGGACGGTGTCTACCTGCCCAGCGCGGGGTGGGGGCGCTTCGGCTTCCAGCTGCTGGTCGCGAACCTCCTCATGGCAGGGCTGCTGCTGTACTTCGCCGGCGACCTCGGCGGCTGGACCGCCGCGCCGCCGCTCGAGCGCGGCGGGCGCCTGGCCGCCATCATTCTCGGCGCCGCGGCGGTGTACTTCGCGGCGCTGCTGGCGCTCGGCGTCCGGCCCAGGGATTTCCGCCAAAGTCACCCTTGAGCCCGCGCGCAAGTTGTTATGATCACAGCCCTTTTTGACGCCCGCCCATGGAGCTGATCCGCGGTCTGCACAACCTGCGCGAACGCCACCGCGGCTGCGTGCTTTCGATCGGCAATTTCGACGGCTTCCATCGCGGGCACCAGGCGCTGATCGCGCGGCTGCGGCAGCACGCGGCGCGTCTCGGGGTGCCGGTCGCGGTGCAGATTTTTGAGCCGACGCCGCGGGAAGTTTTCGCGAAAGCAAAGGCGCCTGCCCTGAGTAGCGCCGGAACGGCGCGTATCGAAGGGCCGGGCCGTGTCGCGACGTTCCGCGACAAGCTGGCGCAGTTGCAGGCGGCCGGCGTGGAGCGCGTGCTGAGCGTGCGCTTCAGTACGCGCTTTGCCGCGATCGACGCGACGCGCTACGTCGAGGACGTGCTGGTCGGCAAGCTCGGCGTCAAGGCCGTGGTGGTTGGCGATGATTTTCGTTTCGGCGCGGGGCGCGGCGGTGACCTCGCGCTGTTACAGAAGCTCGGCGCGCGGCATGGTTTCGAAGCGGAGGCCGTGGGCGCGGTGACGGTGGGCAACGAGCGGGTCAGCTCGACGGCGGTGCGTGAAGCGCTGGCGCTGCCGGACCTGGCGCGCGCGGAGCGATTGCTGGGGCGGCCGTACGCGCTGGGCGGGCGCGTGCGGCGTGGGCAGCAGCTGGGGCGCAAGCTCGGCATGCCGACGGTGAACGTGCCGATGCGACGCAAGCCGGCGCTGCGCATGGGCGTGTACGCGGTGCAGGTGCGCTGTGCGGGGCGCGAGTGGAGCGGGGTGGCAAACCTGGGCATCCGTCCCATGCTGGAAAAGAAGGGGCTCGAGCATCGCGACTGCGTGCTCGAGGCGCACGTGTTCGGTGAGCCGGGTTCGCTGTACGGCCAGCACGTCGAGGTGCGGTTCATGAAGTTTTTGCGGGACGAGCAGCGCTTCGAATCGTTCGAGGCGCTGGCGGCCCAGATGCAGGAAGACGGCGCGCAGGCGCGCGCTGCACTCAAGAAGGCATGACGGTGGCTGAGAAGGACTACAAGGACACGCTGAACCTGCCGGAAACGAAGTTTCCGATGCAGGCCAATCTCGCCCAACGCGAGCCGCAGATGCTCGCGCGCTGGGAAACCGAGGTGCAGTACGAAAAGGTGCAGGCCGAGACTGCCGGCCGTCCCGCGTACTGGTTCGTGGACGGCCCGCCGTACGCCAACGGCGACATCCACATCGGCCACGTGGTCAACAAGGTGCTCAAGGACATCGTGGTCAAGGCCGCGCGCCTGTCCGGCCACCATGCGCCGTTCATCCCGGGCTGGGACTGCCACGGCCTGCCGATCGAACTGCAGGTCGAGAAGAAGCACGGCAAGGTCGGCGACAAGCTCGATGCGAAGGCTTTTCGCGCCAAGTGCCGCGAGTACGCCACCGAGCAGATCGACCGCCAGCGCGCCGACTTCAGGCGCCTGGGCGTGCTGGCCGACTGGGAGCGCCCGTACCTGACCATGGCGCCGGGCTACGAGGCCGAGCAGCTGCGTGCGCTGGCGAAGATCGTCGAGCGCGGGCACGTCGTGAAGGGCGCCAAGCCGGTGCACTGGTGCCTGGACTGCGGCTCCTCGCTGGCCGAAGCGGAAGTGGAGTACGAGGACAAGAAGTCGCCAGCCATCGACGTGAAGTTCATGGCGGTGGACTCCGACGAGGTGTATGCGCGCTTCAGCCCCTCACCCCAGCCCTCTCCCCGCAAGCAGGGAGAGGGAGAAGTCTGCTTCGTCATCTGGACCACCACGCCGTGGACGCTGCCGGCCAACCAGGCCATCACCGTGCATCCGGAGTTCGACTATGCGCTGGCGGAAGTCGCCGGCCACGGCCGCTTCGTCGTGGTCGAGCCGCTGCTCGAAGCGTTTGCCAGACGTCTCGGCGGCGCGGCGCAGGTGCTCGGCCGCGCCAAGGGCGAAGCGCTGAAGGGCCTGCTCGCGCGCCACCCATTCGCCGAGCGCAACGTGCCCCTGATCCTCGGTGAGCACGTCACGCTCGAGACCGGCACCGGCCTGGTACACACCGCGCCGGCGCACGGCATCGAGGACTTCATCGTCGGCCAGGCCAACGGGCTGCCGGTGGACAACCCGGTCGGCGCCAACGGCGTGTTCGTCGCCGGCACGCCGCTGGTCGAGGGCCAGCACGTGCGCAAGGCCGACCCGATCGTGATCGAGGGACTCAGGGCGCGCGGAGCGCTGGCGCACCTGGCCGAGATCACGCACAGCTACCCGCACTGCTGGCGCCACAAGACGCCGCTGATCTTCCGTGCCACGCGCCAATGGTTCATCTCGATGGATGGCAAGGGCCTGCGCGGCGCCGCGCTCAAGGGCATCGAGGCGACGCAGTGGATCCCGGGCTGGGGCCAGGCACGCATCGGCGAGATGGTCGCCGGCCGGCCCGACTGGTGCATCTCGCGCCAGCGTTACTGGGGCGTGCCGCTGGCGCTGTTCGTCGACAAGACCAGCGGTGAGCTGCATCCGCAGATGGGCACGCTGCTGCGCAAGGTGGCCGACAAGGTCGGGAAGGACGGGCTCGAGGCCTGGTTCGGCTCGAGCGCCGAGGACTGGCTCGGCAGCGAGGCGCCGCGCTACGACAAGCTCAACGACACGCTCGACGTCTGGTTCGACTCGGGGGTGGTGCACCAGTGCGCCTTCGCCACCCGGGCGCCCGAGGCGATGAAGGGCGGGCAGGCGCCGGTCGCCGACATGTACCTCGAGGGTTCGGACCAGCATCGCGGCTGGTTCATGTCCTCGCTGCTCACCAGCTCGGCGATGTACGGCCGCGCGCCGTACAAGGCGGTGCTGACCCACGGCTTCACCGTGGACGAGCAGGGCCGCAAGATGTCCAAGTCGCTCGGCAACGTGGTCGCGCCCCAGCAGGTGCTCAAGACGCTCGGCGCGGACGTCATGCGCCTGTGGGTCGCGGCCTCGGACTACAGCGGCGAGATCGCGATCTCCGACAATCTCCTCAAGCGCAATGCCGACGCCTATCGGCGCATCCGCAACACGGTGCGCTACCTGCTCGGCAGCCTGCGCGGCTTCGACCCGGCGGCCGATGCGGTGCCGGTCGGCGAGATGCTGGCGGTGGACCGCTGGGCGCTCGACGTCGCGCGCGCGCTGCAGGACGAAATCGCGGCGGCCTACAAGGCCGCGCAGTTTCACGTCGTCTACCAGAAGGTCCACAACTACGCGGTGGACCTGGGCTCCCTGTACCTCGACATCCTGAAGGACCGGCTCTACACGATGCAGCCCAGGAGCCTGGGCCGGCGCTCGGCGCAGACCGCGCTGTTCCACATCGCCGAGGCCTTCGTGCGCTGGATCGCGCCGGTTCTCTCCTTTACGGCCGACGAGATCTGGCGCGAGCTGCCCGGCGACCGCAGCGGCTCGGTGTTCTCGCAGACCTGGCACACGTTTCCGCAGGCTCCGGCGCGCGGCGCGGCCATCGACTGGGACAAGCTGCGCGCCGTGCGGCTCGCGGTCGCCAGGATCCTCGAGGACCTGCGCGTGAAGGGCGAGATCGGTCAGGCGCTCGGCGCGGAAGTCACGCTGTTTGCCGACGGCGGCCTGCTGCCGGC